>JAIMBJ010000007.1 GCA_023511455.1 Bacillota bacterium | reverse complement strand
GTGATACCATCGAAGCGTTTGGATATGTGACATTTCAAACTGGGAATTAAATGTGACTCGCCATTGGTAACAACAGGGTGGGAAGGAGTGTTCGCTGCCAATGTAGTTGCACCGTTTGGGGGGGCACTCGACCCGACGCACAATCAAGACCGCGGAAGTGCCACTGGCGTGCCCCATGGAGGGCAGGTCAGTCCGTCCTGACGCACGCCAGTGTGAGTTCCTTACCTTCGAGCGGCAGGAGCCACCTCAATCTCGTACCAGAAGGTCTTCTCATTGCCGATGGTGAACTTGCCGTTTGTTACGGGCAGGGTTTTGCCCGTGCGCCTGCCGTGATGGTCTAAAATATGCACCCTCGCTACACGAATGCCCTTGAGGGTAACACTAGCTTTGACTGGTTCCAGCAGGATCGGCGGTCTACCTTCGTCCAGCAGGGAGGTGCGCGATGGGTTATACACCTGCCCCGTATTCTCCGCCCGTGCGATCGCTGTGAGCAGCAGGCGTCTGGAGCGTGCCAGTGGCTGGTCGTCCAGGCTGGTGACTACCACCTGACAGAAGGGCGTTTGCGCTTCGATGCGTACGCTCTGGCAGTCCAGCGTCTTACCGCCGATAAAGCCGACCGCCCCCTGTGTGCGTGGAGCGTTTATCGTAAACACCCCGTCACGGTTCCACTGCAAGAGCCTGTGCTGGCTGATAAAGTTGTCGTCCGGAACATCCGGTAATGGGCTCTGTGGAGCATCCTTCTTGCAGGCGACACGCTGCATGAGCATCAGCCCGCCGGGCACGATGTCGCCCATCGGGCGCAAGAGCCAGTCGTCCGCGTCCTTGAACGAGTAGATACAGGTATTTCGCGTGGGGGGTACGTCGTTGCGCAGAAACACCAGCGCAGCAGGGATGCGCGCCGCCATGATGTGCGGCTTGTTGCCCACGTCAAAGCTGCCCGCCATGCGCGGCGCCCAGTCACCGCCAGAATAGTCGAACTGCAGCAGCCCGTCCCAGTCCTGCATCGACCCGTACGCCGCCATCAGGACGGGGGCTTCCGCTATCCACTCGTTCATCCAGCAGTTGTTCCACTCGGTGACAATGAAGGGCATGCCTTCCACTTGCTGGCGTCCCATCCACGTGATGGTGGAGCCTGCCGGCTGTTTCACCATCGGACTGTTGTTGAAACGGTTGGTGGGGGAGTAGCCACCCTGCGGATGGTCCCAGTAAGCGTGCCGGTCGATATAATCCAGCTGCGCGTTGGAGAGCACATCGCCAATCCAGTTCTCCCAGTGATTGCTGCCCGCGATGGGCACCTTCACCCCAATGGAGCGCAGGTAGTCGTAAATCTCCTTGAAGGTTGCCGTCTGCACCTCATACAAGAACCGTCCCACCGTGGGGTTTTTCTGGCGCAGCAGGTCGGGCACGCTGCCCTGCGGTCGGCTGACGCCCTTTTGATTACACCATTCGGTGAACAGGTCGTTTATCTCCTGAATGTACGATGGTGGCAGTGCGCTGTAGCCTCCCACCCAGAACAGGGTGCTTTCGTTGATAATCTCCATCATGGCGATAGTGGGTTCGTCCACATACCGCGTCTTTGTGTAGGGGTTGTAGTGGGTGAGCAGGTCGTGTGCATATTTCTTTTGCAGTTCGATCAGCCGACGGTTATAGTGGGCGGCGATTTTCGCGCCGTTTTCCAGTGTCTCCCAGTCGCGCACGCCGTCATCCCGCTGGAACTTGCGGTGCACCAGCAGGTCCATGTAGATATAGATACCGTGCCGTTTGCACTGGTAGATGAAGTAGTCCAGCCGGTCCAGCATCTCCGGCGAGAGGTTGAGCGTGCTGGTGGGATGGTTTCCGAAGATATTGGGTTGCGCCCAGCTGGCATCCATGTGGTGCAGGCGCACCATATTGCATCCGAACTTTGCCAGACGCGCCGCCGTGCGTTCCGCGGTGCTCTTATCCATGAACACATTGCCTGCCACGATGTTGACGCCCCAGAAGCGCACGGGCGTGCCGTCTTTGAACACAAACTTACCGCCCTTGACCGTGACAAAGCCGTGTTTGCCCGCGGGACGGTGCAGATAGCGCGAAAGGTCTACGACGGCGGGTTTACTGTAATCGTCGGGCGAGCTGTCCAGCGGGTACCACTCGCGGGTATCGGTTCGCGATTCGGTGGTGGGTTGAAGGGGGTTGTTTTGCATGTCGAACGCCTCCAGTCGTAAGTCGTCGAACCACACGGTGCCGGTTGCGTTGTGCAGACCAGCAATGAGAGACACGCGCACCGCACCGGCGGGCACCTCGTAATCGCGGGTATAGAACGTCCAGTTGGTGGTGCCATCGATATCGAAGCCCGGCGGGTAGCCACCGACCAGTTGACCGTTCGCGTTATAAAAGGTGACCTGCAGGCGGGCTTTCTCCCACGGGTTTGCCCCCATCTTCACGTCCTGCGTGCGCATCCAGCCGGACAGTCGCACACGCTTCGTGCCCGCTGGCAGCAGGCAGTCCTGTCCGGCTATCGTCCAACCGGGGGAACTGGTGGAGATGCGCAGGCAGTTCCGCCCTTCTCGGGCGCCTTCGCTGACTATTTGAGCCTCGCCGGGCAGCGACCAGCCGGTTCCCCCCTTCTCGAAGTCGCCGTTCAAGAGCATATTGGGTGCGCTTCCAGCGGGCAGGGTGACTGCCAGCAAGCACAGGGCTATCCACGGTCGCATCGCTCCACCTCCTCTTAAACGTTTCAGACAAAGGTTTCGAGGAGCAGTGCGGGATTCCTGCAGGCGATTGACCGTAAGGTCTTCTTTATCGTAGAATCGAAGTGCCATGTTGCCGACCGATACGCGTAAACAGGAACCGTGGCGTGTGCTATGGGAGTATCGGCAGATGCTCGCCAGTTGCACCGATGAAGAGCTGCAGGACATCTACTTTCATATCGACGTGCTGCAGTATCCGGAGCGTTACCATGCGATTCTGGACGAGTTGAACCGTCGTGGGTTGCAGCCTGTGTCAGGTGTCGAGCCTCCAGTAACCGTGACAGATATTCCCGAGCGGGTGTTCGCTGTGTCCTGCCTGCGGGCGCGCCCGTTGATGGCAGCGGTAGTCGCTTCGACGTTGCTCGCAGCGTATACGGCTTCGATTACCTTTCTGTTCTGCCTGCCGATTTATCTGCTGGCGGTACCGTTCAAGGTGTTGAACCAGGTGAGTGCCTTTTTCTATCTGCTCTGCTTTCCTTTCGCTCCCATCGCCGCTGCCGGCTTCGGCAGGAGGGCAGGGGGCAAGGGCTGGTATAACGTGGCGGTGGCACTGGGTGTCGCGCTGGGGATCATGATGTTCGCAGGCACAGGGGCACTGCACACGGTGGTGGAGGCGCTGTTCCGCTCTTATCGGTCAGGGGGATTGTCGTTGCCTGTGGGCTACTGAGCTCCTTGATTTTTGGCTTGCAGTCTCGTATAATTGCGGTGGAGGACAGTGCGTGACGGTCAATGCGGTGTCCTGCTGTTCTTTTTTCGCTCATCTCGGCACTTGAGGAGTAGCCTTTATGCCTGCCAGCACCACGATAGAGATCAAGCTCTCGCACGACGAGATAAAAATAGAACCCGGTGGCACTGCACAGCTGCAGGTAGAACTGGTGAACACCTCGGACCAGCCCGATACCATCGGTCTGGAGGTGGAAGGGCTGGACTACGAATGGGTAGCGATACCCGTACCTACCATCACATTGGGACCGCGCTCGCGAGGCAGCGAGAAGATACTACTCAAAATACCACGACGCAGTGAAAGCACGGCAGGGGCATATCCCTTCGTGGTGCGAGCGCGCTCACTGGAGACAGGCGATACCGCCGTCGCGCCTGTAACGTTGCTGGTAGAGCCTTTTGCCGCCCTGTCGGTGGAGCTGTATCCGCGCCGCGGCGTGTGTACCTACTGGAAACCCGTCACTGAGTTCGAGGTCACCGTTCACAACCTGGGCAATACCCCGCTGGATGTAAGGCTGTATGCCAGCGACTCCGACGATGTAGGGGTATACACTTTTGAGCGCGAGGTACTGAGTTTGCAGGCGGGGGCATCGGAAACCGTGGTGCTGAGTGCGGAGCCATCTCACCGCGCCATGATTGGTCGCAGCCAGATTGCCTCTTTTACCGTCACCGCGCGTTGCGTGGATAATGCGTATGTGGCAGTGCATACGCAGGGGCAGTTATATACCCGTCCACTGGTCTCGCCGGTAACGCTGAGTGTGCTGGCTTTGCTCGCGCTGGTGCTGGGCGTGTGGGCGTTGACCCGCCCCAAGCCCGTGGAGATACTGGAGTTTGCGGTAGACCCGCCGGTTATTCAGCAGGGTGGCACTGCGGTGCTCCGCTGGCATGTGACGAACGCCTCCGAAATCAGCATTACTCCCGACATCGGCGTGGTGAAGGAGAACGCTGGCAGCCGGCAGGTGCTTCCTGCGCACACCACAACCTATCATCTGGTAGCCCGCGGAAGAGGCGGGGTTGTCGAGAAAGAGGTGGTGCTGACTGTTCAGCCTGCGCCGGAGCCACCCCTGCCAGCCATAGTCTCTTTCAAAGCGGAGCCAGCGCAGGTGACCAAAGGGGAGCCAGTGACGCTCAGCTGGCAGGTGCAAAATGCGACGAAGCTGCTGCTCAGCCCTCTTGGGGAGCTGGACCCTTTGCTCACCTCTGTGCGTGACACTCCTGCGGTGACCACGACCTACACTCTGGTCGCCATCAACACTGCCGGACGCAAGGTGGAAAAGAAGCTCACGGTGAAAGTGCGCGACCCAAACGCGCTGGAGGTGCTGGAGTTCAAGGCAGAGCCATCGGTTATCACTGCTGGCGGCAGCGCCACCCTGAGATGGCGGGTTCAGGCTGCCTCCCGGGTCGTCATCGACAACGGGGTAGGTGAGGTGCCTCCGCAGGGAGAGACCGCTGTATCGCCGACGCAGGATACCACCTACACGCTCACGGCAATCAACGATGCGGGAGACGTGGTGACCAAAAGCGTGAAGGTCACGGTCACTGCTACTCCGCCGGTAACCACGCCCCCGTCTGTTAATCCCACTCCACCGGGGCGCTAAGGCTGTATAGCGGTTACTAACTCATCGTGGGGGCTACTGCTGCGCTGGCGACGAGTCTGATTGCTTTACAAGGCGAAGCAAAGAGTTGCTTTGCAACAGGTACCAGCCGCTTCGGGGCAATCGCCAGACGGGTTGCGAGACCCGCCAGATGGCTTTACCCTGCTGTAACGATGCCTTCCTGTCCTCCGTCTCGACACGCCATGTCCCGGCGGGAAGCCATACCTGTGCTTTCCCGTTGGGAGGGGTTATTTGCACCTCATCTGATTCGCTCACGGCTTCGGTAAACGCTTTCCACAATGCGATGGGTTGTGGCTCAGCCAGGCGCGCGAAGGTCGCCCGAAGCATGGAGCTGCCGTACACGCCGTCGACGTACAGCGCCAGCCCAATCAACGTGCCCATGCCCGCGGCATCTGTTCGTCTGAAGTCTTTTTCTGGGAACCCGATGGTTAACCAGACGTTGCGCAGGGGCACGCAGCGTTGGTTCACAAAGCGGCGCACATCCGCAACAGAGGTACCACACGTATCTTCAGGTAAAAGCTGACCACTTTGCAAGAGCGGTTCCACCCATGTCATGAACAGACGTTCGCCCATATAGCCGTTCGCCCATGGTTCAGGCGCGCTGTAGCCTGTGATGCCTGGAATGAGAGCGTGCGAAAACTCGTGCGCCACTTCGCGCAGCCATTCCAGCGGTTCATGAATCTCCTGAATCGAGTAGACATAGAGATTGTTGCGCCACTGCTCGCCGCCAGAGTTGCCCTGTCGGCACAGCCAGACGTTCAGCACACGCTCACCCTGCAGGTTCACCTGAAGACGCAGCCTCATCCACGCGATTTCCTGCAGTCGGAGAAGCAAACGACATACCTTCTGGACGACAGGCAGGTCTTCGGCTTGCTGGGCGTATACGCGAAAGCGCAGCTCCGGCTGTTTCAGATGGTCGGTGCGGAAGTAACCGTAGCAGGCGACGGTGAACAGCCAGCCATACCTGGGGTCGGTTTGGGCAGTTTTTTGCCGGTTCCAGTGTGGGGTAAGTACGATGGCTGCGGTGTTTGCAGCAAGAGGCTTCAGCGTCAGGCTCTCGAAACCAGCGGGTTGCGGGGAGGTTAGTATAGAGGGGGGAGAAGGCTGCATGGTCTCTGCACCTGCTCCCCCGACGACGGCAGCCAGAAGTATGATTACAGGGGTGAAAGCCACTCCTCTGTTGCGGCAAAGGCGTTGTGGTTGTGTATGGATTCTACCGATTCGCATTCCACCTTAAACCGCCGTATGCCCGGTAGATGCCTCAACGCCAGTACCGAGTCGCGCAGTATGTCCTCCACGAATTTGGCATTGTCGTATGCGGTTTCCGTAACGTATTTCTCATCGGGTCGTTTGAGTACAGGATACAACGGACTGCTGCCCTGTTCCTCCAGAAGCGTACAAAGGTCTTCCATATCTAAGTCGCGGGTAGAAGGTAACAGCTCGATCTCGACGCGGATATAGGCACGCTGATTGTGTGCGCCGTACAGGGCAATCTGTTTGCTACAGGGACACAACGATTTCACCGGCATGTTCACCCGTACCAGCCGGGTCACGCTGCCGTTCTCCATGGTCACCGCCCACTCGACATCGGCATCCAGCCAGCCTGTTGCACCCGTGATGGGGGCACGTTTGCGCAGGAAATACTTGAATCGCATGGTGATTTCGGCGCGATCGGCGTCCAGCACGTTACGGGCGCGGTCCAGCACCCGTTGCAGCTCGTCCAGCGTGAGGGGATATTGCGCGGACTCGTCCAGTATCTGCATCAGCCGGCTCATGTGCGTTCCCTTCTTGTTGGGCTGCAGGGATACCGCAAAGTCTACCGAAGCGACGGTATGAAAGGCACCGTTCTTCCCACTGGCAATTTGGACCGGCAACTGTACTCCCCGCACGCCCACCCGGGGAATAGGCACCTGCCGACGGTCTTCCAGGTTGGCTACGTCGGGCAGTGAAACGACAAATCGGGTTTCTATCATCTCCATCTCCGACAAAGTTGGTTTGCTTCCCTAGATTACCCCCTGTCGGTAGCGCGAGTCAACGGTTTGCTCTGTTTCGGGGTTTTAGACACCGACTTCCAGAATGTCACGTGCGCCTCCGCTACCTTTTCCATACTGAAATGCCGCACGGCGCGTTCTCTCGCCGCGCAGGATAGCGCCTTCCAGGTGTCGGTCTGCTCCGAGAGCAAACGGATATGTTGCGCCAGCTGGTGGGCATCTCCTTCTGGAAACACAAATCCTGCTTCCCCGATGACGCGAGGTATCTCACCGCTGTCGGAACCAATGACGGGCACACCGCACGCCATCGCCTCCACCAGCACCCTGCCAAACTGCTCCTTCCAGCGCGGCGTGGTGCGTGAGGGCAGCACCAGACCGTGGAGAGACCGCAGGAAATCGGGCACCTGTTTGGAGGGGACAGCTCCCACCCAGTGTACGCGGTGGGCGATGCCCAGCCTCTCCGCCTGCTTTCTCCAAACAGAAACGTCGCCCTCTCCGCCAATCCAAGCCTCGCAGCTGTCAGGGCATTGCCGCAGGCTCTCCAGCAGCACATCGATCCCTTTCGCGGGAACCAGCCTTCCCAGATAACCCACACGAAACGGTGGTGTGGCAGCAGGAGTGGCAGGCGTGAATGTTTCTGTGTCCACCCCGTACTGCGGGATAATGTCTATCGGGATGCGAAACCCCTTCTGTTCGAGTACCCCGGCGGCATCGGCGTTTCCGGCAATCACGCCACTGAGTATCCTTGCGAGCAACTTCTCAAACCAGCAAAAGGGCGGGGGATACCGGCGATAGATATTCTGCCAGCAAAAGGCAACGGTGTCCGCTGCGATGCGGCGTGCCGCCAGTGCCGCGTGAAAAGTCGCAAAATTATACACCTCTTCATCGATATGCACGAGGTCAGGACGCAATTCTCGAATCAGGCGGGGCAGTAGTGGGGCGTAGTACAGATGATACTGTCCGTTCCACCGCAGAGGGGTTACTTTCAGCGTGTAGTTGCGGGGATACACCTCTTCCAGTGTCAGCCGTCCGACGTGTGGCTCGTTCCAGTAAGGAGGAACCACCACTGTCAGTTCCTCCACATCACGCTGGGCGGTGATATGCTCGTATTGTTTGTGATAAACAGCGCGGACGGCAGCTTTCGAGAAGAGCAATACGCGCATCGCTTCTTCCTTGCGAAGAGAGAAAGGCCCCAACCGGGAGCGTTTTATTCGTGTCATTGCGAGGGGGGCATCACATCCGAAGCGACCCTTTCTCTGTCCTCAGATTGCTTCATTCGTCGCCCCCGCATCGCAACGCCCCTGATCTTCGCCCTCCTTAACACCGCGCGGATGGTGGTTTATATCACCGCGGCGCTCCCGGACCTCCTGTCCTGCCCGGCATCTCCTGCGCCTTTCTTTCCTTCGCTCCTGCTGGAGGTCTGAAAGCGAAGACCGAATCCGGCAGGTTGGGGTTAATCTGCTGCGACAAGACGGTGAAGTTAATGGTTTGTGCTACCTTCTGAGTTCCCTGGCTCTGGGAAGCTTCCAGTGTAATCTGGCGCAGCGTGTAGGTCGCCTTGTCGATAAAAGCGGTCGCCTTCACACTGAACGAGCTCGTTCCATCTTGCGACTGCCCGGAGCGGGTTGACTGGAGCACGAACACCGGCTTGCCCCCCACGTTGCGGTCTGGCAGCTTCTTACCATCCATACCAAATATCGCCTGCAGCTGTGCGCCAATCTGCGAAGGGTCGCCGGAACCGATGCCGCTCATGCCTGCTTGTTGTGCAAAGGAAGCAGGAGCTGGCATCTTCATGTATTCCTTGTCCTTCGGGGAGTAGAGATACATCGTCTTGCCGTCGCTATACACCTGCAGGCTGTCACTGCCCTGAACGATGGTGACTATCTTATTCGGGGCTTTATACTTGGTGGAGATAGTGCTCGTTCGCTTCTGGCGTTGTCCGCCCATCTGGCGGGTCTCGGTCAGCGATGCCTGTGCCTGGTAGCTCTTCGCATTCTGGTAGACAGCTGCCACCTTGCTCAGGATGGTCTGAACATCCTGCGCCGAGGTGGGCACGCTTGCGAGCAACGCGCCTGCCGCCAGCAGGCAGGTGAAAAACTTTGTTCTCATGGAACCTGACTCCTTCCGGTTGATGCTATAGAAGTATACGCATTCTTGCGCCAAAATGTCAAATCCCCTATCGTACCGTTATGGGGCGCCGTCCTCCGCCGCCGGGTCGCTGAGCAGGCGGGTCTATCGGGATCATCACCCGTATACCGTCTGATACGCCAACTGCGCTGGTCAAGCCTGCGCCGTTCACCGCTCGCACGGCGACGTAGTAGGTCTTGCCATGAGCCAGACTGACGTTAAAGGTGGCTGCGGTTCGTATCCCCACGTTTGTCCAGTTCATGACATCGGTGCCTCCGGGCGTGGTGCCGATTGCCACGTCGTAGCGGAAGATGCCCGTTTCCAAATCACTGCTCCACCAGCGCGCACGCAGGGTGGTCAAACTGCTCTGCACTGCACCGTCATCCCATACCTGTGGGGCTTCCGGAGGGGTGATGTCGGGTTGCATATCGACGGGACCCAGCCAGAAGTCCACCCCAGGCGTATCTGCGCCCGCCACCACTTCTACCCACTCGTACTCTTTACTGTAGCCAAATGCGGTGGCTTTAACGCGGTAATAACCGGGCGGCAGATTCGGGATACGCCACAAGCCGTAGTCCTGGGCGGTGGTCACCTTGCGGGTGGTGCCCACCATGGCACGCGCCTCGATTTGCGCGCCCTGCACCGGTGTACCGTTGAAGTAAACCTGCCCCGACAGGCAGCCGACGGTGGCGTTACGAGCGTTCTGCTCCAGCAAGGTTTGGCGCACGTTGATACGTCCAAAACCGTAACTGGGCACCCAGCCGCCGTCCGCACGCCCCTGCGCATTGTCTGCACCGCGCTGGATGGCACGCCACACCTGCAGATTGCCACCAGGCGTGTTGACCGTAATGCCCTTATACTCCGCATACAATGCTGCCAGTCCGGCGACGTGGGGACACGCCATGGAGGTGCCAACCTGGTAGCCGTACATGTAGAACTCCTCGCCGAAAGCATCGGGCAAGGGCACGGGGTAACTGGGCGCGGTAGAGTAGATGGTGAAGGCTTCCGGCCATAAGATGCCGTCATCGTCCTCTACCCATAGCACGCTGCCGCCGGGTGCGCTCACACCAATGTAGTCCCCGGTTCCCGCATAGAGCGCATTGGGGAAGTCGTCTAGGATGCCTGTGGGCGAAACGGCAAGCACCTTACTGTTGGCAGCGGGATAGATATTGCCGATGTTGCCGCCACCCTGGCCCGACTCGTTAGCCGCGGCAATCAGGATACACCCCTTGTAGTAGGCGTAATTCACCGCGTCCGCCAGAATCTGCGGATAACTCGTTGTGCCCAAGCTCATGTTGATGATGGGTATTCCGTTATCCGCGCAGTAAATAATGGCTTCCACCAGGTCTGTATCCTCACCCGTACCGGACGCATCGATTATCTTGATGGGCACTATCTGTGCGTTGTATGCCACGCCTACCACGCCCTCGCCGTTATTGACTGCGGCTGCCGCAATGCCCGCCACATGCGTACCGTGCCCGTTTTCGTCGGTGAAATCGGGGTCGTAGACACCCCCGAAGATGCTACAGCCGAGACTCCAGTCGATCTGCCCACCATAGGCGGAGTCGGTGCTACTGCCACCTGCGTTCTTGAAATCGGGGTGGTAGGGGTCTACGCCGCTGTCGATGACGGCGATGCGGATCGCGTTACGTGGCTTGTTGGCGGCGGTGTAATACCGATTGGGATAGATTCGCCAGCCTTCGTATGCCTGAATGATATGCATATCCCAGAGCGTTGGATACAGGTTGGGTATTCCCGACAGCCAGCCGTCCTCGTACGCACGGAACTTCGGGTCGTTCGGCTCGGGAAGCAGGGTGCGCACGATATACACAGGCTCGGCATACAGCACCTCTGGCCGTTTCTTCAGCAGGTCTACTGCCTGTGACACCGGTACGTCCTTCGGTAAGCGCACCACCGCCCAGCCGATTCGGTCTATCGTGCGTTCTACTCTGGCCCCTTTGAGGGCAGGGATGCTGTCCAGCACCGGCTGCACGGCTACCGCCAGTGCCGATAAGCGGCTATTTGGGGATAGGCTGTTCTGTGCTGCTTGCACCAGTTGTGGGCGCAGCTTCACCCGCACCTGCCCCTCACGGTACTCTACCACAGGGGTCTCTTTCGCGGCTAATGGCGATACTGGCACTCTCAAGGGTGCAGAGTATGCGCTGAACGACACGAAGAGTAACAGTAAAACAGATTGATAAAGCCTGCCACCAGGCATGGATGACCACCTCCTGAAAACTCTATCAGGTACATCATAAATGGATACTGCGCTTTTGTCAATATCGCCAGCCAAAACCCGTGATTCAGGGTAGTTTTGCTATTGCAGCTGCTGTGCGATGCGCTGAATCGCGGGGTAGGGAGCGCTGGTCTTGAAACCTGCTGTTTCAAAATGCGTGCGCGACGCCACGTAGCCCTCCTGGCGCAGCCTCTGCACGAGCGCGTCCACCGGCGGCAGGTGACCGAGACGAGTGCGCTTGCCCAGCTCCGGTGCAGCATAATAACCCGCCGGCGAGTCGGCTTCGTCAGCCATCAGCCTCAGCAAGCGCAGGACTGCCTGATGCCCTGCTTTGCGTGCTTCCACGCTCATCAGATGCAGGAACTCGCGGTCGTAGAGTGTCCCTGTCCACAGCGGTCCCGCCCATTGCACGTCTTCGCTATCACACACACGGCATCTGCCTACCGTGACGTGAAGGGGCAGGGTAGTCTGACTGAAGCAGTTCATGCACTTCGCCAGCCAGCCAATGTGCTGGATAGGGAATTGCGAGGAACCGTAACGCAACCGCACGGCAATGCGCATCGCGTAGCCCTCATCCAGCACAAACAGCGGGTCGTAATATAGCCCGCGTTCGCCCGCGCTTTGCTGAAGCGCACCGATAAGCACGCGCGCCCCGATTTCATCGGCGCACTCCCATGGGCGCGTCACCGCCCCGTAGTGGCGAACGGCCGGCTCGCGTAACTTGCCGCACAACGCCGCCATGTCTGTTGCAGTCAGATACAGCACGCCGTCCCAGCGAGGTACCAGCGACGCCGCGTGCCAGTAGACGGAAGGACTGCCGAAAGCGTCCAGGTCCACCCAGTCCCATCGCTCATCCCGCAGACGCATGGCGTAGCACAGCCGATGAACCTGTTCGCACGTGACCTCTACGTGCACGTCGGCGGGGATGGCATTCAGACTCAGGTTCTGGCGTATCGCCTCCACCGCTGCGGGGTTTCCGTCGTTTAGCACAATGCGTTCTACCGGTGCCTCCAGCGCATAGCGGATGCCTCGCGTGCCGACGCCCGCCATGAGGTCCACGACATGCAGACGTCGTTCCTGCAGGTCTGCCTCCGCACGCAGCGCAAGCACGCCGAAATCCCGGGCTAGGCGAGCACGGGGGTTGAAGAAGAGGTCCGGAGGCACCTCGAAGTGAGCGTGTCCTTCCTGTAATCGAACGCACTCTGCGCTCATCACAGAAACTCCGCACAGATAGTGTTCGCTATTGCCAATCCTTTGGGAGTAATACGCCAGCGTTCGGGGGTGACCTCCAGCAGACGCAGTCGCCGTAGTCGCTTTATCTGGTGTGCGTAGCGCTGCGCCAGGTCCACACCATATCGTTCTTCCACTACTCTGACGTCTACCCCGTCACGCAGGCGAAGCATCAGCATGATGGTCTCGCCCAGAGAGGCACTGGCGTCCAGACGTTCCTCCTCCTCCACCAGTGGCAGCCCCTCCCGTACCGCCTGTAAGTAGCGGCGCGGGTTGCTCAGACATTTCCAGCGCACGCCCTGCCGGTACGACACCGCACCTGGACCAAAACCGAGATATTCCTCGTTCAGCCAGTACACGATATTGTGCCTGCAGCGGTAGCCCGGTCTGGCGAAGTTGGAGATTTCGTAGTGTTCGTAGCCTGCGCGGGTCAGGGCGCGGATGGCGTACAGGTACATGCGCAGGTCGGTTTCCTCGTCGGGCAGGTTGAGCCTTCCGCGTCGGTGCAGGGTATAGAAGGGCGTATTCGGCTCGATGGTCAGTGAATAGCAGGAGATGTGTTGCGGCTGGAGACTGATTGCCATGCGCAGGGTGCGTTGCCACTGCTGCATGGTCTGACCGGGCAGGGCGAACATCAGGTCGATGTTGATGTTCTCAAAACCCGCCTGTCGGGCAGATTCAAAGGAGCCTATCGCCTCGCCGGCGGTATGGATGCGCCCAAGCGTGCGCAGCAGCTGGTCGTCAAACGCCTGCACGCCCAGGCTGAGCCGATTGAACCCTGCCTGCCGCAGCACGGCATAGCGGGCACGGTCGGTCGTCCCGGGGTTCGCTTCAAGGCTGATTTCCGCATCGGGTAGTACGTTGAACCGCGAGCGGATCGTGTCCAGAATACGGATAATGCCTTCGGGTTCGGGAAAAGAGGGCGTGCCCCCGCCGAAAAAGATAGTTGGTACCACGACATCCCCTGCATGGGTGCTTTCAATGTGAGAGCATATCGCCTGCAGGGTGTCGCGCACAATGCCACCGCGCCAGGCATAGGTGTTGAAATCGCAGTAAGGGCACCGCCGGGCGCAGAAGGGTATATGCACGTATATGGACACCTGTTTGGGGTTCATGGCTCTCCAGAGGGAATTATAACACAAAGAAGCAGGGGACATTGCAGCCCCCTGCCGGTCACTGGGTCTCGAAAAGACGTTTCAGCGCATTTTCCAGCATCGTCAAACCGGCGTAGCCTGCGGTTCGCCCGCGCAGATTGCCGTCCCGGTCGAACAGATAGTAGGCGGGTACCCACTGGTTTTCAAATGCCTCTGCTACCCGGTGCAGGTTGTCGATGCCGCAGGGCTGGGCGATACCCAGCTCCAAAGCCTTTTGCCGAACGGTCTCCACATCCGTCTCCCATTCTGCACGGGGCATGTGGATGGCGATGACCTTCAGCCCGACGGGTGCGTAAAGGTCGCGCCACTGGTTGACCTTCGGCATGTTCTCGTGGCAGAGATGGCAGCTCACCGACCAGAAATGCACGAGCACAGGATTACCCTGCAGAGCCTCCCAGTCGGGTTCTCCGTTCAGCCAGCCGGTGACGCCCTTCAGGTCAGGCATTGGCGTGCCGATGCGCAGCGGCATGGCCTAGCCTCCGGGTGTCAGGGTCTTCTGCCCGGGCTTCCAATCCGCGGGGCAAAGACCGCCGGTCTGCAATGCCTCCAGCACCCGCAAGGTCTCGTCGACACTGCGCCCGACGTTCATGTTGTGGATGACCGCGTACTGCAGGATGCCGTCAGGGTCAATGATAAACAGTCCGCGGAGCGAAACCCCTTCTTCTTCGACAAGCACGCCGTAGTCACGCGAGACCTGCTTCGTGATGTCCGAAGCCAGCGGAAACTTCAAGCCGGCGATGCCGTTCTTCTCGCGCGGGGTGTTAATCCACGCCCGATGCGAATAAACGGAGTCGACGGACACCCCCAGCACATCCGCCCCCAGCGCCACGAACTCTTCGTAACGGTCGGAGAGCGCGGTGATTTCGGTAGGGCACACAAAGGTGAAGTCCAGCGGGTAGAAGAACAGTACCAGCCATTTGCCGCGATAGTCCGAGAGTGAAACCTTCGACTGGAGCTTGTCCATATCGGCAGTGGTGAACATGGTGAAATCAGGGGCAGGTTTGCCCACTTTGGCCTTGCAGCAATAAACAGTCTCTTGCTGTTGCATGTGAACCTCCTCCTTTTCACAATCAGGATGCCGTTATCTGGTGGATTGCGCCTGACATTCCGGACACACGCCGAACCAGTCCACCCGATGCGTGCTCACACGGAAGCCTGTTATCTGCTCTATATGCAGTGTTGCTGTGGCATCGATCACATCAGGCACATCGGCAATACGTCCGCACTTTTCGCAGACGATATGCTGATGGTCGCCGGGATTCCCGTCGAAGCGGGATTTTCGGGACCCCACATCGACCTGAGCCACCAGCCCCTCCTCGTGCAGACGGTTTAGCAGGCGATAAACGGTACCCAGACTGATATTGGGGATGATTTGACGTGCCTGTTCATACACCCAGTCCGCGGTGGGATGGGTGCTGGTGCTCCGAACAATATCCAGCACAACCTGTCTCTGCCGCGTGTTCCTCATCCGTTTGCCTGTTACAAATAGTATTCGTTCCTATTTTCACGTTCATTATACACTCTTTTCATCCAGATGTCAAGTTACGCGATGGTGTCGGGTAAACCACGTCATACGCACCCTGATGGCTGGAAGCGACGCTCCACGCAGGACAAAACCTGCTTCCACAGGCTTCTAGCCTCAGGGGGAGACTTCATACCGTGCTGTATGGGAACTTCCGCGTCACCGAGACATTCTCTCCAAAAACACCCGGAAACCTCTTGACAATTTATCCCGACCTGCGTTAGGATTGTTGTAGTCAACCTGAAGTGGCGGCGACCGAGAAGGGCGGAGGATACCTCCTGTTACTCACCGCCTGCTCTCCTTCAAACCTTCACCTCCCGTTGACCTCATCTTGGCGAAGGAGGGTTTCATCCATGCGGGCCATACGCACCGCGCTGGTGCTCTCTCTGCTTCTTAGCTGCAGCGGGGGCATCTTGGCGCAATCTTTCAGCTATCAGGGAATGCTCAAGAGCACGGGTATCCCTGCCAGCGGCGACTATGACTTCCAGTTCAGCCTCTGGACGGCGGTTACAGGAGGCAGTCAAATCGGGTCGACACTGACCCGGACGAACATCTCTGTACAGAACGGGCTGTTTACCGTGAGTTTGGACTTCGGGGCAGTGTGGAACGGCAGTGACCGCTTCTTGCAGATTGGAGTGCGACCGGCGGGTTCGGGCAATTATACGACGTTGTCGCCGCGGGTGCGGGTGACAGTGACGCCGTATGCGGTATATGCGTTGACCGCCCCCTGGAGCGGCATCAGCGGGATGCCTACGGAGTTTGCCGATGGCATCGACAACGACACCACCTACAGCGCGGGAGCGGGTTTGGTGTTAACCGGCACGACCTTGTCCATCGCGACGGGTGGGGTGGTCACTGGGATGCTGGCGGACGGTGCGGTAACGACCGCGAAGATAGCGGATGGTACGATTGGCACGGCGGACCTTGCCAGCAGTGCGGTGACCGATGCGAAGTTGTCCGGGACGGGCGTGACGGCGGGCACTTACGGTTCGGCGACGCAGGTGGGCGTGTTCACCGTGAACGCGCAGGGTCGGATTACTTCGGCGAGTAATACCGCCATTTGGGGGGTGTCGCCCGGCGGTGCGGCGGGCGGTGACCTGAGTGGGAGTTATCCTAACCCGACTGTGGCTGGATTGCGGGGGCGACCGATCGGCACCAACGCTCCAACGAGTGGTCACGTTTTAAAATGGGATGGCAGTGCGTGGTCGCCTGCGGCGGATAATGTGGGTGGCTTGACGCTCCCGTTTAGCGGGAGTACGGCGGTGGACTCCAACGCGGTGTTCCGCGTGACAAATACCGACGCGCGCAGCGAAAGCTTTGGTTTGTGGGGGCAGAGCGAAAGCCCCTCAGGTCGTGGCGTGTTCGGCTGGGCCACTGCCACCACCGGTGCAGCCTTTGGCGTCTACGGGAAGAGCGACGGGCCGGGTGGTAGTGGCGTGTTCGGCTTTGCGTCCAACACATCCGGCACCAACTACGGTGTGTTTGGTGAGAGCGCAAGCCCGTACGGGATTGGTGTATTCGGATGGGCTTTCGCCACCAGCGGTAGCCCAGAAGGTGGCTACTTCCAGAGCGATGGCCCCTCTGGGACTGGAGTGGTCGGCTATGCCACCGCCTCCAGCGGCGAGACCAGGGGAGGGTATTTTCGGAGTGACAGTCCGCAGGGGCGTGGCGTTTACGGCTTTGCAACCTCCCCCAACGGCTTGACGGTCGGGGTGTTTGGACACGCGACCTCTCCGGATGGCTTCGCAGGGTACTTTGTAGGCCGCGGCTACTTCTCCAACAACGTGGGCATCGGAGCCAGCTTCCCGACCCATCGGTTGACCGTGACTTCGGGTGATCAGGAGACGATGCGGTTGATTGGTCCGGGTAGCCCGTATGGTCAATCAGCCCGCCTGAACTTCGGCGATGGCGATCATGTGTATCTGGAGGAAGACGCGGACGATAATCTCACCATCTACACAAGGCTGCGCACCGCCATTATGGGTGGTAACGTCGGTATCGGCACACTCTCACCCCAAGGAAGGCTCCATGTGGTAGAAGGTAGCACTACGGGAGCGGGCATAGTTGCCATTTGCACTGCGCTTAGCGGTGTTACTCACGGCGTGTGGGGGCAGAGCGACAGCACTTCCGGGATTGGTGTAATCGGCTATGCCGCCGCTGCCGGCGGCACGAACTACGGTGTATATGGTTATAGCGGCAGCCCGGAGGGCTATGCTGTCTACGCCAGCGGGCGACTTGCTGCGTCTGGCATTAAGCAGTTCCATATAGACCACCCGCTGGACCCTGAAAACGCCTACCTGAACCACTACTGCACCGAAGGTCCGAAGCCGACGAACGCCTACTCGGGCAACGTGATAACCGATGCCAGAGGCTACGCCACTATTACCTTGCCTGACTATTTTGAGAGCATCAACCGCGACTTTCGCTACCAGCTCACCGTGATAGACAGCAGCGATGACTTCGTGCTGGCAAAAGTCGTGCGCGAAATCCAGAACAACCAGTTCGTCATCCGCACCAGCAAGCCGTTCGTGAAGGTCTCGTGGCGTGTGGAAGCCATCCGCAACGACCGCTGGGTGCGGGAGTACGGCTTCCAGACCGAGCAGGACAAAGCGGGCGATCTAAGAGGCAAGTACATCCATCCCGAACTGTACGGCCAGCCGAAGGAACTGGGTATTCATTATCATCGGATACCGGAGCCGGTGCAGCCGGTGAAGCAGTAGCCCTCTTTACGCCGCACGCCCAGCAAGGCACGGTAGCGAACGCTCCCGTGACCTCTACGAACACGCTTGCTCCAGCTAAACGTGTTGGGGTATGATTCCAGCGTGGCGTCATCTTAGTATGGAGGAAGTGATAGTGCCAGACCGATGGAAATCCGCGAGAAAGGTGGTCATCTTTACCATCTTTCTTGACCTGCTTGGTTTTGGACTGATTATCCCGCAGCTGCAGTATTACGCAGACACGTTTGGTGCTTCCCCGGCCTTCATCGGCATGATTCAGGCTATCTATTCGCTGATGCAGTTCCTGTTCGCACCGTTCTGGGGTAGGTTATCCGACAGGGTGGGGCGCCGCCCCGTATTGTTGGTGAGCATCGCGGGGTCTGTGCTATCGTACGTGTTATTCGCGCTCGCAAGGGATGCCTGGATGATTTTCTTTTCGCGCCTGCTGGCGGGGATTACCGCTGCCAACATTTACACCGCACAGGCGTATCTCTCGGATATCACTCCGGTGCAGCAGCGCACTCGCGCCATGGGGTTGATCGGCGCAGCCTTTGGTGTGGGTTTTATTCTGGGACCCGCGTTGGGCGGTGTGCTGGGGGCTTGGGGAGATAACTTCGCCATTGGCGTCGGAGGCGCGTTGCTGGCAACCGCAAACTGGTTGAACGCGTTCTTTCGGCTTCCCGAAAGCCTCTCACCGGAAAATCGCAGGCGAGTGGGAGACTGGTACGCCTTGCCTCTGCGTGACCTCCCGCGCGTGCTGGCGATACCACACGTCGGCTTTTTGGCTATAGTACAGTTTATTGCCGTTTTTGCTGTGTCCAACTTCGAATCGACCTTTGTATTGCTGTCAAAACATCGCTACGGTTTAGACCAGCGCGAGTGTGGCTATCTGTTTGCCTACCTGGGCTGCGTGGGCGCGGTCGTGCAGGGTTGGCTGGTGGGCAAGCTCAGTGCCCGCTACGGCGAGGCCCGTCTGGTGCTGAGTGGTTACCTCCTGCTGGCGCCTGCTCTATTGATGATACCCTTCATGCCGTCTACGGGATGGCTGATGGTGGTGCTGGCGGTGATGGCACTGGGTGGCGGTGTTGCCGGACCGAGCCTAGACGGGTTGCTTTCCAGGCTCGCCCCAGCCGACCGGCGCGGCGAGGTATTTAGCGTCACTCAATCGCTGGGGAGCTTGGCTCGCGTTGTAGGACCGCTTGGGGGTGGCTGGAGCTTTGGATCTCTGGGCATGAGTGCACCCTATGTAACCGCCACCGTGCTGATGCTGACGGCTGGTGCGATGGTTGCCTGGTGGTTGGGAAGTGTGGCGCTTAAGACCTCGGCACCACCGTGGGATGACGCCCACAGCTGCCGAACAGGAATCGGGTCTGCCCGTTCCTAACAATTGTATTATGAAACGAGCATGGATGGTTTTGTGGTGTGCTGTTTGCGCCTCGCTGGCGCAAGTGCCGCTTTGGGCACAGCTTCCTGTGCCCCCTGTCAAGCCAATCATTGGGGCGCGGATGCCCGCACTCAGCCCCGACGGCAAGCGTATCGCCTTTGTGTACCGCGGGGATGTGTGGGTTGCCCCTGCGACGGGTGGACAGGCGACGCCTCTCACCCGTCATGTGGAAATGGACGCCTTTCCACTCTTCTCGCCCGATGGCAGATGGATAGCCTTTTCCAGCGTGCGCAACGGCAACTGGGATATCTTCGTGGTGCCAGCAGAGGGAGGGGAGGTGCGACAGTTAACCTATCATGCCAACAGCGAAATCGCGCACGGCTGGAGCCCGGATGGCAAGTATCTGCTCTTCTCCTCAGTGCGAGACACCACAAACAACACTCTTTTTGCACTAGATGTGCGCACGTTGCGCTTCAAGAAGCTGACCGAGGACTATGCGTCTATCAACTACCCCAGCTACTCGCCAGACGGCAAGATGGTGGTGTACGGGCGGTACGGGTTTCACTGGACGCGCCCGCGATATGTTGGCTCGGCGGCGGCGCAAATCTGGCTGCTGGACCTCGTCAAGAACACGCGTCGCGCCCTGACGAACAAAAACCGGCAGCATCTGTGGACAAAGTTCCTGCCTGACGGAAAGAGCCTACTTACTGTCACGGTCGGTGAGGAAACGCCCTCCGTAAGCAAGCTGGGCACCACCATCGGCAAGATTGTGGATAGCCCCAGCAGAACTCCAAATCTGTGGGTTTTTGACTTAGAGGGACGGGGTAAACAGTTAACGTTTTTCACCGGCGGGTCAGTGCGCTTTCCGACGGTGGCGCTCCGCACAGGCGATATCGCCTTCGAGTACGAACACGACCTGTGGTTGCTTCCCGCGGGCTCGCGGAACCCGCAGAAAATCGTGCTGTACGCCGCCGAGGACGAGAAGCAGAACACCCGTCGACGCGAGGTATTGACCTCCGGCGTTACCGAAGCCGAGCCTTCGCCCGATGGCAAGACCTTCGCGTTTGGGCTGCGCGGTGACATCTGGACGGTGCTCATCGATAAGCCCAAAGGTGTGGCGGGACGCAGCGCCGAAATCGCTCGCAGGCTCACCGATTGGGCGGGGGATGATTCGGATTTCGTTTGGTCGGCGGATGGTAAGAAGCTCTATTTCACCTCCGACCGCGAATTCAATACACGCCTGTACGAACTGGACATCGAGACCTTGCAGGTGAAATCCCTCTGGAACCGTCCCGAAGATGTGACCGCTCCGCGCGTTTCCCCTGATGGCAAGCAGCTGGGTTTCTGGGTGTCCGGCAGCGAGGGAGGACTGTACGTGCTCACGCTGGAGACCGGTGAAACCAGAAGGCTGGTCAAGGTGCCAGGCCCCCACTGGTACGGCCTGGGCGGCGGGCAGTTTGCATGGTCGCCCGATATGCGCTGGATGGCGTTCACCTATCGCGGAGAGGACCTGGCCTGGAACATCTGGATAGTGCCGGCAACGGGAGGCGACCCTGTCAACGTCACCCGACTGAATGCGTACCACAGCCAGCCCGCGTGGTCGCCCGACGGTAAGTATCTTTTCTTCCAGAGCGACCGCGACGGCAACGGGTTGTACGTACTGCCTTTAAAGGAGGAGCCAGCCCGTGCTGTGGATACAGACCTGAAGTACGAGAAGCCCAAAGAGAAAGTTCTGGTGGAGATAGACTTTCAGGACATTCAGCGGCGGATCCGCAAAGTAGTCAATCAGAACCCGCAGGCAGACCTCACGGTCAGCAGCGAGGGGCTGATCCTTTTCGTCTCCGAAGGGGATATCTGGTCGGTATCGTACGACGGAAAGGAAACCAAACGGCTAACCACAGGTGGAAGCGTATCGAGCCTGCGTGTGTCTGTGGACGGCAAACGGCTTTTCTTCATCCGCAACGGGGAACTTTGGACAATGAAATTAGAGGGCAATAACCCTCAGGAGAAAGTGACCTTCACGGCGGATTGGGACCGCGACGTGCGCGCCGAACGGAAGGCGGCGTTTACGCAGTTCTGGCGAAGCTACCATCGGGGCTTCTACGATTCCAACTTCCACGGCAGAGACTGGGAGGCTATTCGTAAGCGCTACGAACCTCTGCTGGACGCTGTAGAGACCCGCGAAGAGTTTGCCACCCTGCTTCAGATGATGGTTGGGGAGCTGGAAGCCTCCCACTCGGAGGTATCACCTGCGGCCGGTGGCAACCCCAGTCCGGTGACACCTCATTTGGGCTTCACGTTCGACTACAGCTACGAGGGTCCCGGCATCAAGGTGGCTAAGGTGCCGCAGGGCGCGCCTGGCTCATACCCGCAAACACGCATCCGTGAGGGTGAGTATGTGCTGGCGATTAACGGGCAGGATGTCACTCTCGACGAGAACCTGTGGAGGCTGATTAACGATAAGCAGGAGCGCGAGTTCGAGTTTCTGGTCAATTCCAGGCCGAGTAAGGATGGCGCGCGCGTGGTGAAGTACCGCGTGTTGAGCAGTGGCGAGTGGAGCGACCTCATCTATCGCAACCGCATCGAGCGGCTGCGCAAGTACACCGATGAGAAGAGCGGAAGAAAAATCGGCTATGTGCATATCTCCGGTATGGGCTTCAGTAATCAGGTGCGATTCGAGCGAGAGGTGTACGAACAGGTAGTCGGCAAGCAGGCGATGATTATCGACGTGCGGTTCAACGGCGGCGGCAATATCTCCGATACGCTGGTGGACTGGCTGGAACGTAAACCGCACGGTTTCTACCGCCCGCGTGATGGAGCTGTGGAGCCTGCCCCCAGTCGTGCCTGGGATAAGCCCATCATCGTGCTGATGAACGAACACAGCTACTCGAACGCCGAGATGTTCCCATACGCCATGCGCGCCAAAGGGCTGGCGAAGCTGGTGGGTATGCCCACGCCCGGCTACGTTATCTGGACGTGGGGACTGCAGCTGGTGGACGGCACAGGCGCGCGCATGCCGCAGAGCGGCGTATACCGTCTGGACGGTACACCGATGGAGAACATCGGCGAGAAGCCAGATGTTCAGGTGTGGATAAGCCCGGACGACTGGCTGGCTGAGCGCGACCCTCAGCTGGACAAAGCGATCGAGATGCTCATGCGGTAGCGGCTGGTTATATCACCTCCGGCAGGGTCTGCTTCAATGCGCTGAACAGCTCGGCAGCAAACTGCCGGATGGTTTCTACGTCCTGTTGCGTGTCTCCGGACGACGGCACAATGAAGCGGAAGAAGAACGTCTGCTGGCGCTCCATTCCGACAAGCCGTGCCGTGTAGGTGGAGACACGCGCCAGCCCCATGGAACCGGTCGTGCCGAAGGGCGTACGGAACCAGTAGATAACCGTCGCCTTTCTGCCATTGTTATCCACCCGGAACAGGCGGGCGTGAAACGATTTTTCGACCCCTGGCACCGTGAAGTCTATCTTTCGCTCTTTTTCCAGCTTCCAACCCTGACTTGGGAAGCAGGCATGGGGGTTATGGAAGGTTTCCGCGTGCGTACCCGCTAAGAGGACGAAGTCCAGTTGCTGACCCTTTTCGTTGAAATAGTGCCTCGACACAATGGCGTCCGGACGCAGGGCTTCGAAAACCTGTGCGCCCATGTCGTATCGTTGACCGACCCAGCCGCCCAGCTGGAAGGGTATTAGGCTATCGTTGATGTCGCGCAGCACCTTACCCCTGAGAGGAGGCAGAGTCAGCGTCAGCACGGCGACCACCACGCTCAGTACAAACAACAAGAGCAGGTTCCGCCGCAGCACAGGGGTTCTTGTGTGTTCCGAAGAGACTATCGTTGCCATCCGAGCCACCTCCCCAGCTGAAAGAGTACGGCAAACGCTACCACCAGCACCAGATAGCCGCTCCAGTCGTGGAAGGCATAGCCTGCCTCTTCGCCGAACTTGGTGCCCACGATGCCGATGAGCGCGATACGCAAGCCGTTAATCACCAGTGCGAGAGGCAGTGCTAATATCACCAGTAGCACCTGTCGCCACAGCTCCACGCGGATGTAATACGCAAAGAAGAAGGCAAAGGTTGCCATGGAAACCAGCATTTTGAAACCGCTACAGGGGACGCCCACATCCAGGTCAAATCCCCCCGGAATGTAGATAACGTTGCCCACACGATGGGTTTCATAGCCGATCGTCTTTAGAATCACGTCCGCGATGATGGTCGACCATTCCTGAGCCGGTTGTGAAATCTCGTCAAAAATGGTGGACGGCAACGGCATCATGAAGCCAAGGAACAGCACAGGAAACCACACCAGGCGTACCACGCGCCATCCCAGCAGCGATGCCAGGACACCGTATAACAGAATCAGGAATGACAGCGAGGAAATCGTCGAAGATTGCGCCAGGTGCCCTAGAACACGCAGCGCCAGCGCCAATACGACCACAACCAGACCAGACGAACTGGGGCTAATCTGTGCCTGGCGAAGCTCTTCTCGCCGCATCCAAACCATATACAACGCAAGAAAAGGAACCAGTATACCATGTGAGTAATAACCATCTGAGCGAAACCAGTGGTATTGCCAGTAGTCAAACACCGAATAGTAGGCAACCCCCAGTGCAACGAGCGCACCGAGCCCCACCCAGGCCAGAGGGTTCTGGAGAATGCGCCCCGCGGGAATGCCCAGCAGTTTTCCCATTCGCGCTTCGTTCATTGTGTTTTCACCGCTCCTTTCCGACTACCGAAAGTCCAGTGTTTATTGGCGAAAAAGTTCCAGAACACCACAATGCCCGTAGCGAGCAGCTTTGCTCCATTGAACACCCATTTGGGATGTGGGTCCTGGTTATCGAGCAACAAGACAAGGCTGACAATCGTATAGTTCAGCGTGGCGCCCACGATATTCACCGTCACAAATCGGATAAACTCCTCATGGACTGCGCTGCGCACACGGTCGCGAAACGTCCATCGACTGTTCCAGAAGTATCCATTGACCACCGCCACACAGAAGCCCATCACGCTTGCCAGTGCGGCAGGGCGTACATTCAAAAGATAATATGCCACGTTCGCCACACTGAAGTCTATCAGCGTGCTACTTGTCCCGACGATGCAGAACTTGATGAATTGCCTCAGACCTTTCCTTTTCAGCTGACCTGATACCCACTTGTTGAGCGCGATACCGTTCATGCAAGTCTCCTAGTACAGCATTGCCCATACTGCTACCACTATCCACAATATGATAGTGGCTTGGATGCCCCGGTCCTCGAGCAGTACCTGTTCGGGAGCACCTCCCAGGTCTTTTCGATGCACCAGATACAGGTACCTGAAGATACCATACATCACCAGTGGAATAGTATACTTCAGGTTGTCATGCTGTGCTGCCGTGGCGCTCTGGATGGTATAGAGCGCATAGGTGATAATGGTTGCTGAACTGACTATCGCAATGAACTGGTCCAGCAACCCGATGCTGTATTCTCCCAGAGTCACCCTGTGATTGACTGCCTCCTCGCCCAGCGTGACAATCTCTTGCCTGCGCTTACAAAAGCCCAAGAACAGCGACAGCAGGGTGGTGCACGCCAGTAGCCATCCTGAAATGTTGACATCGATGGCGACTGCTCCTGCCAGCGCGCGCAACACAAATCCTGCCGCAATCAAGAACACGTCCAGAATGACCACATGCTTCGCGCCAAGCGAATACACCAGTGAAAGCACCACGTACAGCACCGCCATCCAGCCGAACGCTGGACGTATCCAGAAAGCCAGCAACAGCCCCGTCAACATCGCCCCTGTCATCCACCAGCCTGCGACCGAGGTGGGCAGCCTGCCGGAGGCGATGGGGCGCAGTCGCTTCTGCGGGTGCAGGCGGTCCTCCTCCACGTCCCGGAGGTCGTTGTAGATATAAACCGCACCCGAGATCAGGCAGAAGCTGAGAAACGCCAGTATGTTGAGCCACACCCTGGCGGTGTCTCCCAGCTTCTCGGCGAAGAGCAGTCCCGCGAACAGCAATAGGTTTTTGCTCCACTGGCGCGGTCGCATCGCAGCGATGCTCCACTTCATCCACTCCAGAGGGTGCGAACGCTCCAACGGAGCTTCAGCCTGCTGGAACCATTTCATTCGTCTGTCCCGTCCATCGCTACTTTATCAACAGGCTCCTTTACCGGTAAGCACCGCAGGAACGGTGAACAACAAAATCTTCAAGTCGGTCCAGAAACTCATCGTGTCGATGTAGATGTGATCCAGCTCTATCCACTCGCGGAAGCCGATGTCACTGCGTCCGCTGATTTGCCATAAGCAGGTCAAGCCCGGCGTGACGCTGAGCCTGCGCATCTCCCATTCGCCGTAGTTTGCCACTTCAGAGGGAAGGGGAGGACGCGGCCCCACAAGGCTCATCTCGCCGTGCAGCACATGAATGAGTTGGGGTAGTTCATCCAGGCTGTACCGGCGAAGAAACCTGCCGACACGTGTAATGCGCGGGTCATTGCGCATTTTGAACACGGGGCCGCCCTTGACCTCATTGTGCGTCATCAGATCTCGCTTCATCTGCTCGGCGTTTTTCACCATCGAGCGAAACTTGATAAACCAGAACGGCTTACCGCCTCTGCCAATGCGCACCTGTCGAAAGAGCACAGGTCCGGGCGAATCCAGCTTAATTGCGAGCGCAATAAGCAGCATCAAAGGTGCCAGCACAACCAGTGCGATGCAGGCCACTGTGACGTCCAGCGCGCGTTTGGCGAGGCGGTAGCCTCTTGGCAATTCAAGCAGCGGCACGGTCACCCGTAAATCCGGCATCTCTGCTTCTCCCACGGCGGGAGGCACGATGCCCGGCAAAGGTGCTTGAGCATGTGCCATGGTCTCGAACTCCCTTCTGCAAAATAATCACAAAACAGCGTATCAGGTACACCTCCATTTCCATTACGCAAGCCGAGGCGAACCGAGTTCACCGTGCCTATCCTCGAGGCAGTGCGCGCGACGCAGGTTGTCGCAGCGCCAGCTCCCGGTAGGCGCGACGATAGTAATAGACACCTCGGCTGTCCTCGGGACGTACCTTGTTCAGCACCGCGCCAATCAGGTTTGCTCCTACCTGCTCGAGGCGCGCATGGAACTCCGCTTCTGCGCCCCGAGAAGGTTGTCCCGCTGCGTGAACGATGATGACGTTCTTCACGTGAGCCGCTATCAGGGTGCTGTCAGCGAATATGGCACCTGCGGGCGAGTCGAAAATCACGAAGTCTGCCAGCCGTGTGGTGCGCTCGATAAACTGTTCCATGGCTGGCGAGCGCAGCAGGCGCACCGGGTTGTTTGCCGACGAGCCTGCAGGTATCAGTACCAGCCCTTCAGTCATCGTCGGCACAGCAACGTCTTCGATGGATTTCTCGCCTGCCAGCACGTCTGCAAGTCCCAGTGAGTTATCCACGCCGAAACGAGTGTGCAGGGTGGGCTGACGCATATCACCATCCACCAGCAGCACTCTGGCTCCGTCACGGGCAAGCGTGATAGCCAGGTTCGCCGCGGTGGTGCTTCGCCCAACATTCGGCTCCGCGCTGGCGATGACTACAGCAGAACCCTGCATCTGTCGGCTGGCGTACCAGAGGTTAGTGGAGAGTATCTGGTACGACGCGCCAATCGGGGTGAAGCCATCCTGCTTGTCCAGAGCGTTCGGCTTCATCAGAGGTATCACTGCAAACACAGGCAGCTTCAGCAGACGCTCGGCCTCCTCCGGAGTGCGCACCGAGGTATCCAGTTGCCCGAGCAGAAGCGCGATGCTGCTTGCCAAAAGGAGCGACAACAGCAGCGCAAGGGCAACCTTCAACCCTGTCTGCTTCGGAACAACGAACACCTGCGGAGGGTCGAGCAGTGTGAGCGTTGCCGCTTGCGCGCCTCTTTCCTTAGCGCGAGCCTCTTCCAGCTTTTGCAGGTACAGGTTATACACCTGTTCCGCAGTGCGTGCTGCCAGTTCGTGACGGGCAAGACCTGCCTCTTTGCGAGGCATATCCGCCAGGTCCGCCATCGCGCGCTGCAAAGGTTCGTAGTATGCCTGTGCGCGCTTCGCTGCAGCGTCTTCTGCCACACGTGCCGAGATATATGCCTGTAGTGCGGCGTCCCGTATCGGGTTGCGAGAGCGCGTCTGTGAGTTCAGAATCTGCTCGCTTTCCGTGCGCATGCGCGCCTCGATCTCCGCAATCTGCGCTTTAAGCGCAACGACATCGGGATGGCGTTCCGCTTTGGTCTGCAGCTCCTTTTGCAGCTCTGCCTGCGCCCGCGCGAGGTCAATGCGCAACTGCTGCAGAACCGGGTTGGTCGCCATCACCCGCTGCATCTCTTCATATTCGTTGCGAGCATACTGGCTCTTGAGCTCTTGCTCCGCTGCGATACGCCGTGCCTTTGCCTCTTGCATTTCGACCATCGCCTGGTCGTAATTGGCACGATACTGCGCTGCGCGTTGCACCAGGACCTGGGTCTGATAGGTCAGGTCACCGCTAATGCGGTTCGCCAGCTTGTAGTCTGCCAGAGCCTTGCGTTTGGCTTCCAGGTCCGCTTTAGCAGAGGGCAGCAGTTCGTTCTCGATACGCTCGCGCTCTGCACGCACCGAGCCCTGATACAGTTCGTCGTAGCGCTCGGTAGCGTTGGCGACCAGAACGCTCAGCGCGGTCAAAGCATTTTGGGGGTCTGTATCGCGCAGCCGTACGCGCAGGTACTCGGTGTTTGGGATAGGCTCCACGCGGAGCTTGCCGCTGAAAGCCACTATCTGCTCGGAAGGCGTGTCACCTTCCAGCACTCCCGGACGGATGACCTGCAGGTCGCTGATGGTCTTTCCAATGACGGTGTTGCTTGCCACCAGCTGAAGCAGGTTCTGCTGACGCAGCACCGGGTCGTTGACGAGAGCACGCACCGGGTAGATCTCGGTGCTCATCTCGCCAATCGGTCGCTGCTCACGCACTACGGCAACGGCTTCGTACTGCTGAGGGCTGGTGCGCGACCACACCAGCACTGCGCCAGAGCACAGCACCACCACCAGCGCAATGATGCGCCATCGCCGTTTCAGGATCAGGTAGTGACGCCAAAACTCCACCTGTTAATCGCCTCCTTTAGTACCGGTAGAATGCCCTGTCACGAATAAGATTTCGTGTGAGAGCAATAGTTGCGACGATGCTGTATATCTGATTCCAGTCGGGCTTCTTCACCTCGGGCACGTACACCGTGTCGCCCGGCTGTAATGCGATATCCTGAGACGTATCCCCTTTGTCAATGAGTTTGAGCAGGTTGACCTCGATACGCTGCGGCTTGTCCGGCGCGTTGGGGTTGGGACGAATGATGTATACCCGGCTCAACGTGCCCTTCTCCTGCTGACCTCCCGCCCGGTTAATGGCTTCCAGTACCGTGGTGCTGCTCTTCCAAGGGTAGAGACCCGGGCGAACCACCTTGCCCAGAACATAGACGCGGTTTACCACGTCTTCCGGGATAAATATCACGTCGTCGGGCTGCAGGCGGTAGTTCTGGCTCAGGTCGCCCTTGAAGAAGAGCTTCTCCAGGTCCAACGGGATGGTCTCCTCCGTGCCATCCGCACGTTTCCGACGAAGCACGGCATCCTGGAGCCGGGCGCGGTCGGGGTCGAAGCTACCAGCCATCGAGATGGCGTGCATGACCGTTTCCCCTTCCTTGAACTCGTAGGTACCCGGACGCTGCACCATTCCCAGCACGGCAACGCGCGGACGGTTGATGACCTTCAGGCTGATACTGACGTGCGGATCGCGCAAATATTGCGCTTCGATGAGCGCGGTGCGAATCTTTTCTGCCAGCTCGCCTGTTGTCATACCGCGTACGGTGATGGTACCAACCACAGGCAGGTTGATGGTACCATCCTGAGCCACGACCGTTTCGCGGCTGAGGGTGGGGTCTTCGACCACCGTAATTTGCAGGACGTCGTCGCGCTGTATCCGGTAGTCATCCGCCGACAATGCCAGCGCACTCACGGTGAGCAGGACTATTACCAACCACCACGTTCTCATGTTCTCGTCTTTCCTCCTTTGTCGGGGTATCCGCTGTTTACGTCTTCCCGTTATCAGTGCATCAACGCGCCCTAAGGGCTGCTCACAGGCACCAGAACGCCGCTGCTTGCGACAGCAAAAGGCTCATCAAGGTACTGGTCAAAGGCACTGGTGGCTTCCACCTTGACCAGCACGCGCGGGTAAGCGATGGGCACAACCACCTGCTGTACGTTGTCAATCGTCGAGGCAGAGGTGCCGATGACGCTGCCTGTGCTTTCATCGATTAAGGTCAGTTTCAAGTTTGCCAAGCTACGCAGGTAGGTGTACCCTTGCGAGGCAGAGAAACCGGCATGGCGGTGCCATACCAGCGTCACCTTGCCTCCTGCAGGCAACCGCGTGCAGAAGTATGCGACGCTCCCCGACATGCCCGCAGGCTTCACCGAGCCGGTGGCGTACTGCCGGTTGATAACGTGTCGCATGGCAGAGCGCAGGTCGACGTATCCCCAGCCCCAGTTCCTGTCCCAGCCGGCGTCTCCGCGGTCTTCCGCGCTATTAATCAACACCGCCTTCAGCAATAGCGGGTCGTGGATACCCACGTCATGCAAAAGCGCCAGTGCACCCGCCAGATGGGGAGCCGCCAGGCTGGTGCCGCTCGCCGTAGCAAAGCTGCTGCCCGAGCCGCTTGTGGAGCTGATGTTTGCGCCCGGAACCGTTACGTCGGGCTTTTTGCGTCCGGCGATGGTCGGTCCCTTGCTGCTGAAGCTGGCGATAACGTCATCTCCCCGGGATATGGTGTTCCTGTCATCGGAGGCAGCCACGGCGATACCGTTGTAGGCAGGAGCGGGAGTAAAGAGCGTTTTCTGGGTGCCTCCGCCGTTGCCCGCCGCAATAGAAAGCGGTATCTGATAGGTGTAGATAAACGCATCGAACGCCTGGGTCAAAATATCGTCGTCCACACTGGTTGACGCGCCGAAGCTAAAGTTGACGCCCGCAATCCCCACGCCGGGTGGCAAGGAGGCTTCCCGCGCCGCCCAGTCCAGCGCAATCAGTGCGTCGGCGGCGTTCATGGAACCTCCGCCCGTTCTGGTGCGATAACCCGCCTTCAGTATCACCGCGTATCCGGCAAACGGCGCAACACCTTTTCTCGTGGAGGTGTTTGCCAGAGCACAACCGGCGACCATCGTGCCGTGACCTTGCAGGTCGCGTGCAGTCATGTAGTCGTCCCCGTAAACGGGGTTGCCGCTGGAATCGGTATCGAGCCTTCCGTAGTCGTGGAAAGCCTGAATGCCGCTGCCGATTCCGGGCACAGTGCGATTGGGGATAACCCAGGTGCGCGCGGAGAGCGCGTTGTGCATGAAATTGACTCCCGTATCCATGATGGCTGGTGCCCACATGGGCGCGGTATAACCTTCATCCCACACCGCCGGTGCAAACAGCGTGGGCGTGGAAACGTCCAGCTGGGCCTGCAGGACCGGGGGATTCCACACGATAGCGACCTCCGGTATTTTCTGCAGGTCGCGCACGCGGTGTGCGGGAACACTCACGGCGAATGCGTTCAAGAAAGGAATATGCGTTAACACCCGCCCTCCCAGAGGCGCCACCCGCGAGATTAGTCTCACTCTGGAGAGCATCAGCGGGCGTGCTGAATCCACGTAGACCGCAAGGCGATAGGTGTTCAACGCTTCCGCACTCTGCATCTGGGCGGCGATATGTGCTCCCGCAAGCACGTCGGGGGGCACTGCAGGGTTTCCCGCAAGCGCACGCAACGCCAAATCTATCTCATCCAGACGCTGGCGCAACGCGGGCTGCCAGCGTTCTGCTGCTTCCGCCATCGGTTGTTCTTTCAGTATTACCCAGATGATGCGATGCGTCGGCGTTGGCTGAGGCACGGGTCGCCTGCCTGTATTTTGTGCGGATGCTCCCACGCTTAGCAGCCAAATCACCAGAGAGAATAATGCGATATCGCGACGCATCTCGCCACTCTCCCTTCCGCCCGAATATCACGGGTATCTCATTTTCTCATGTTTGCGCGATTTTGGCAAGAGGTTTGGACTGGTAATGTTAGCGGTTTTCATCACTTCGAAAAGCACAGGGCAATCCGAACGTGGTGGATTGCCCTGCACAACGTGTGTTTGCGCTTATAAAACGGCTTCCTGACGCACGTTTACCAGGTCGATGGCTTCCCGTGCGATGTCGTCGGCGGTCAAGCCATATTTGCGCATCAGTGCCTCGGGCGCGCCGGATTCGGCGTAATCGGTCAAGCCGATGAAGCGCATGGGCACGGGATGACGCTTTGCCACTGCCATAGCGACCTGCGACCCCAGTCCAGTGTATACTAAATGCTCCTCCGCAACCACGATAGCTCGGGTCTCGCGTGCCGCTTTTTCCACTGCCTCTTCGTCCAGCGGACGCACGGTATGCATATCCAGCACCCGCGCCGAGATGCCTTGCTGTTCCAGCTGTTCCGCCGCATCCAGCGCGGCAGCCACCATCAGTCCGTTGGCAATGAGCGTCACGTCACGCCCCTCGCGCAGGGTGATGGCTTTGCCAATGCGGAAATCGGGACAGCCGTTCTCGTACACGATGGGTGCTTTGGGGCGTCCCACGCGGATATACACCGGTCCGACGTGTTCTGCTGCCGCGCGCACCGCCGCGCGCGTTTCCGCACCGTCTGCGGGCACCATCACCACAAAGCCGGGCAGGGACAGCGCCAGCCCGATATCCTCGTGTCCCATCTGCGACACGCCGTCCTCGCCAATAGAGATGCCGCCATGCGTGCCCACAATCTTCACGTTATTGCCGCTGTAAGCGACAGCCAACCGCAGCTGGTCTAAACCTTTGCACATCACGAAGCAGGCAAAGCTGGATGCGAAGGCGATTTTGCCCGACGCTGCCAGCCCCGCGGCGATGCCCACCATGTTCGCCTCGGCAATGCCCACGTTGAAAAAGCGGTCGGGGAACTCCTGCGCGAAGTACTTCGTCATGGTGGACTTGGACAGGTCGCCGTCCAGCACCACGATGTTGGGGTTCTCGCGTCCCAGCTCCGCCAGTGCTTTACCGTATGCTTCACGGGTGGCTTCACCCAATGGTCTTGCCATTGCAGTTCCTCCCATCACCTCTGGTATTCAGTCGGCGAGCTCCGCCAGCGCCTGCTCCAGCTCCGCCTGAGTGGGCGCTTTGCCATGAAACTCGTTGTTATTCTCCATGAACGACACACCTTTCCCTTTCACCGTGTGCGCGACGATGATGGATGGCTGTTCTCGCGGTTCTTTCGCCCAGTGCAGGGCATCCATGATCTGCCGCATATCGTGCCCGTCGATCTCGCGCACGGCCCAGCCGAAGGCTTCCCACTTGGCAACCACAGGCTCGATGCTCATAATCTCGCCGATTGCGCCGTCCAGCTGGTAGCGGTTGTAGTCCAGAATGGCGGTCAAGTTGCCCACGCGGAAGTGCGACGCTGCCATCGCCGCTTCCCAAATCTGCCCCTCTTCCGACTCGCCGTCGCCAATCATCACGTACACGCGGTAATCTCTGTCCTCCAGACGCGCTGCCAGCGCCATTCCCAGCCCGATGCTCAGCCCCTGTCCCAGACTCCCGGTGGATGCCTCCACCGCGGGCAGGTCTTTCACCGACGGGTGTCCCTGCATCGGCGTGTCTATCTTGCGTAGCTGCCACAACCACTCTTCGGGGATGAAGCCCGCTTCCGCCAGCACGGCATACAGCGCTGGCACTGCATGCCCCTTGCTGAGGACGAAGCGGTCGCGGTCCGCCCAGCGGGGGTTTTGAGGGTTGTAGCGCATCACGTTGCCGAAGAAGAGCCCAGTGAGGATGTCTATGGCAGAGAGGGAACCGCCCGGATGCCCGCTACCTGCGATAGCCAGCATTTTAACGATGTGACGGCGCAGCTTGCGGGCAATCTTTTGCAGATGTTCCAGTGAGACCTCCGATGTAACCAACGCACCGACCTCCTGTATTCAGGTTCGATGGTGATTCTATCCGAGAGCATGGCATTTGTCAAACGACGACGAGGCTGGTGCGCCGCCAGTTGACAACCGACCCGTCTTGCCCGTATAATGCACAAGGATAAAGTTGTCGATACTCGATGTAATCAATGGGGAGTGCATTGACAGCGACACAGCCACCTTATCGTTGCGCGCTGTTCGATATAGACGGTACTCTGGTCGACACCGTGGAGTTAATCGTCCGCGCCTTAGACCATACCTTCCGCAAGCATTTGGGAGTACAGATTTCGCGAGACGAGCTGCGCCGTACCATCGGGCTTCCTTTACACCGGCAGGTTCGCCTGTTCGACCATCTGGTGGACTTTGTGCCTGACCACCGCGCGATGGAGGCAGACGAAATCGCCTATTACGAGTCGCACAGGCATCTGGAACAGGTGATTCCAGAAGCAGTCGAGGCGTTGAAAGAGGCAAAGCGGGCGGGAATGCGCGTCGCGTTGGTGACATCCAAGAACAGGCTGGAGCTGGAGACTTTTCTGCCACGGCTGAACGTGAACGGATGGATAGACGCGGTGGTAAGTTCGTCCGACGTGGCTCGTCCGAAACCCGCACCGGATCCGGTGCTGGCGGCGCTGAAGAGGCTTCAGGCATCGCCTTCAGAAGCGATTTTCGTGGGCGACACGGTGTACGACATCCAGTGTGCTCGGGAAGCGGGTGTTCCGGTGATAGCGGTCGGATGGGGAGCGCACCCTGTAGAGGTGTTGCGTGCGGAACGTCCTGACTGGCTGTTTGAGGAGCCTGCGCAGCTTCGGGAGTTTTTCGGGTCACTGCGGCGTGCAGAGCAAGAGGTGGCGCGTGTCGGCATCCCAACGGCAGGCGAATAGCCGTGAAATAAGGAGGCTGTGCAAGAAGATGCCATCACGTCGACGTCGCTCCACGCCGGAGAACGGGGAGCCGCTTGCTACGTCACCTGAACCGGCAAGCCCAGCACCGGAAAGCGATGCTGGTTCTCAGGAGGAAACTCCACAGGAACCATCCCCTGCGCCCAAACGGCGCGCGCGTCGTCGGTCAGCGAAAGCCGCAGGCGCGGAATCGGAACCTGCACCTGTTCACTCCGCAGGGAGCACGGTTAGCACAGAACCCGTTCCTGTTGGCGAAGTTGCCGGCGGCGAACCACAGGCTCAACAGTCTGCCCAGAGCTCTGGCGAGGAGCGGGCGGCTGTTGTGCCCGTGAACGGGACCGAAGCACCTGCCCGCAAAAAGCGCACATCCACACGCAGGCGAGCGAAATCCGCCGCGGCGAGCACCGAAGAGGCACAGGCGGGAGTACCCACGCCAGTGGTTGAGCAAACGCCGGTAGAAGCAGCACCGGCTGCGGAAGAAACGCCATCGCTGAGTGTGGAACACGTGGTGGAAGAAGCACCTGCCGAAGAACCGCCTGTGCTGGAATCGCCCCGTGAGGCGGGTGAACCCTCTCTGGAAGCCATTGCGCCAGCCGAAGAGGTTGCCGAGCCGGAAACGCCGACGGAGGCGACGCCGCCTCCCGCCCGACGCCGAAGGCGAACGCGACGCACTGCCAGAGCAGAGACGGAGGAGATTCCTCCGGCGGAGGCTGCCGCTGAGCGGAAGGAGCCGGAACCGCGCAGACGTAAGCGTGAGGGCGTGCGCCTCGGTATCCGTCAGGGGCACCCGGAGATTATTATCGACGGCGAGCCTGTGGTGCCCCTCTTCTTTTTCGGCAATATCGACTCGGCAGCGTCGGAACGCAGGGTGTGTGAGCAGATTCGGCAGGCAGCCTCCGCAGGGGTGCATCTACATGCCCTTTTGCTCGAACTGCCTGTATCGGTGCCGATGGTCTCCTACAGCGTGAACGAGGCACTGCGACTGCTGCATCTGGTGCATCAACATGACCCGCAAGGGTATGTGATGTTTCGGGTGGTGTTCACTCCGCCTCCAGACTGGCAAAAGCTCTATCCCGAAGCCATGACCACTTACGCCGACGGTTCTACCGGCGAGCCTTCGTTCGCCTCCGACCGATACTGGCAGGAGGCGGAAGCGGCTCTAACCTTGCTGGTGCGTCAGCTGGAAGTGACCGAAGAGTCGCGTTACATTCTGGGCTACCATCTGGACTGCAGGGAGTGGTTCTACGAGTACCAGCGTGGCTACGATTACAGCCCTGCCGCCCAGGAGGCTTTTCGGCAATGGCTGCGCGCCCGATACAAGAACGACATCGTGAGGCTTCGCGCGGCATGGCACGATGGTTCGGTGACCTTCACCAGCGCCAGCATACCGACTTATCGCAGTGACGCCGTGCCCGCCACCGTGCTTTACGAGAGCCGCAAAGGGCAGAGGTATGGGGACTACCTGTGCTTCGCTTCGGAAACCATAGCGCGACGGATTGTGAACCTGTCGCGAACCGTGAAGAAAAATTGCGACGACCGGCGTCTCGTGGCGGTATCGTATGGCTATGTGCTGGATTTTCCGGTGCCTCACAGCGGACATCTCGCGCTTTCGGAGGTGCTGTCCACACAGAGTATTGACCTGATATGCGCACCGGTGTCGTACCGCGACAGGTGCTCCACCCAACCGGGCAGTATACCGGTTCCGGTGGCTTCGGTGCGCCTGCATGACAAGCTGTTTATCCTGGAAGACGATACCAAGCCCCACACCGCACAGGGCAACACGCCGGATGACTATAACCCTCGCTGTTCGGATGCGGAATCCACCCGACAGGTGCGTCTGCGCAACGCGACAACCGCCCTCGTACACCATGCAGGCGTCTCATGGATGGACCTGTGGGGCGAAGGCTGGTTAAACGACAGCGAGGTCTGGCAACAGGCAGGAAAGCTGTCGACGCTGTATCTGGCACACATTCGGCAAAGGCTCCCCGAGACACCTGAAGTAGCCGTTATTGTGGACGAACGCAGCCTCACGCGCATCCAGTCTCCTCAGGCGTTACTGGAACCTCTCATCATCGGGCAGCAGGAGGTGCTTGCGCGAGCGGGCATTCACTACGGTATCTACTTGCAGAGTGACCTTGTGCGCAAGGCATTCCCCGACGCCAAAATGTATCTGTTCCTCGACCCGATAGAGATAGACTCCGAAGTGCGCGAGGCGATTCGGGAGCGACTGCAGCGCGACGGCAAGACCCTCGTGTGGCTTTACGCGGTAGCGCTGTTCGATGAGAACGGCTATACCCCGGATGGTCCACGCGACGTCGCTGGGATAGCCATCAAAGCACAGCCGTGGAACAGCGAAACGGGTTCCATTATCAGCAATGACCGACACCCGATTTCCGAAAGGTTGCGCAACAAGCAGATAGGCATTCGGGAAAGGGTCAACCCGTCGTTCTACGTGCTGGATGAGAAGGCAGTGGTGCTGGGCGAGTACATCCAGACCGGCTTGCCTTCCATCGCCGTGAAAGATATGGGTTCGTGGCGTTCGGTATTCATTGGGGAACGCCAACTGAGCGTTGACCTGCTGCGCGGCTTATGCCGGTTTGCGGGGGTGCATGTGTGGTCGCAGAGCAGCGATGTCGTTCGCGTGGCTCCGCCGTTCCTCGCGGTGCACTCCGTTGGTGACGGCGTGGTCTACCTGCAGTTACCGCACAAGCAGGTGGTGTATGACCTGACGGAGGACTGCTTGCTGGCGGAGGACGCAGTCAATCTGCGCCTGAACATGCGCACGGGACAAACCGGGTTGTATGTGGTGGGCGGATACGAGCATCTGCAAGCACTGGGAATCTCCATCCCCGAACGCAGTGAAGAGATAGGTGCAGAACCACCTGTCTCCACGGGCAAGAAGCGACGCAGGCGCGGCGGCAGAAAACACCGCAAAAAGAGGGATTAGCGCTACAGCGCGTTGGGGGAGCGCAACGCTCCCCCAACCGACATTATGGCATTACGGCGTGGGGTCCGGGTAGCGTCCGTTCCACCACCGGTTGTCCAGATCCACCTCCTCCGTCCGCATCCATTTGGCGTGCCCGTCTACGAAGGCAATGTTAGTGCCACCGTTATGGCGAGGGTGAAGCGGAGTGCGTACTCCCGGCGTACCCCCTGTGCCGTAACGGTTAGGACTGTTCCCCCGACGACACGGCGGCAACACAGGAGGGTCAATAGTATAGCCGTGGTTGCCCAAACACTCTAGATTGCGGTAGTCAGGGTCACTCGGCTCGTCGTTGTCGCAGATACGCGTGCCAGACCCTCGGCTGTCGCCGACCAGGATGGTGTTGGCGGGAACAAGTATCTCCGCTTCACTGACCGGCACGTTGGAGCAGTTACTGCGTGAGTTCCCAAGGTACTGATAATTGTATCCGTAGGCTGGGTTTCGCCCGAATTTGAGGTGTGGCACCGTGGGACAGGAATGCAGTTGCTGGTTGCGAATGTACGGCATAATCTGGTCAAACCAGCGGTACTCCACTCCGCCCTCTGCTTTGGAATAAAGGGGAAACGCCTCGTAATCCTGTGTGTACATCGCAGTTGCCAGCGCCATCTGCTTCACGTTGCTCAGGCAAGCGGTTTGACGCGCTTTCTCGCGTGCCTGAGTAAAGACAGGGAACAGGATCGCTGCCAGTATCGCGATAATCGCGATAGCCACCAGCAGCTCTATCAACGTGAACGCCTTTTGGTTGCTTTGGTTGCGCATGATTCGCCTCCTTGACGTGAGCAATGTCTCTCTGGTTTTCATTATATATCACATTAAAATAATTTTTCAATACCTCTAAAAAATATTTTGAGAAATCCAAAAAATCAATAATAATTCTTATTCCTGCTAATGGGAATCCGCCTTATTTACGCGGAGTCTTATCTCGTGGTCAGGGGTAAGCGGTCGCTCGAAATCCGCCAGTGGAATGCGCTGAGAACAGACGTGGTGTCAAACAGGGTTGCTCGTTCGAGGGCGTGAGCTGAACGTCTCAGCTAATGGGCTACGGTGCAGCTGCTCGCGTCGGGCTGAGAGTGGTCTGATACTGGGCAGAAAGGGCGGATAGTGTCGTCAAGTGTTAGAGGCTCACCCTTGTCGGTGAGCCTCTCCTGAAGTTCTTCACCTGACCTTCGCGTATCGTATCACTCGCCCGCCGAAACCGTCCGCCCGGCAGACCCACAGCGAGCTCTCGTCCCCAAGAGCCAGCACCGCAATCTTTGAGCCGTCGCGAGACCAGAACGGCAGCAACGGCAGCTGTGCTTTCTGTGACAGGACAGGTCGTTGCTGGCGAAGCAAGCGTACCTCGCGGCTGGGAAGGTCTACCAGATACACTGCAGAATACAGGCTCTTTTCTTTGCCAGCTTCGCGCTTAAATGTTGCAGCCACCAGCATTCTGTGTCCGTCGGGGGAAAGGATGCCCCATGCCCCTCCATGCTTGTAGCCGGGAAGGTGCGGGATAAGCCGCAAATCGACGCGTATGGGGTCTCCGATGAGGGTGCGCGAGATAAGGTCGTAGGTGTGCACCACAAGAACCGGCGAACCCGGTGGCGAACGCACCCACTGCAACTGCGTTCCGTCGGGGCTTACCCTGAGAGACTGCACGTCCCCGGTGCTGGTAATGCGGTATACCTTGCCTGCCTCCACGGTGTACACGTTTCTGCCCGAATCGATGAAGGCAATGCCCCATGTGGGAGGCAGCGAAACCACCGAGACTTGAGGGACTATGGATGTGAGCGGTTCCACTTGTGCTGGCAGGTCGGTTCGCATCTGCACCTCTCCGCTGGGCGCAGATATCCATAAGACCCATGCTGGTTGCTCGGTGGATTTGGTCTCTGGTGCGCCGAGGCATACAATCTGGCTCCCGTCGCTGCTCCAGGCGTAAGCTCCCGGAACCACCTGCGTGGCGATTTTACGCACCGTTTTTTGCGCCGGGTCGTAGAGTACTAAGTCGGTGTCGGTGGTGAAAAGGAGATTCTTGCCTTCGGGTGACCACAACGGCGGTCCGGGGTTTTCCGACTGTGGAACGATACGCATCCGCCTGCCTTCCGTATCGGTGATTGCAAGGCGCAGTCCGTCTCGGGACATCCAAGTGAAGGCTATCTGTTTCCCATCGGGTGAGAAATCCACTCCGACGCCGCAGCCGGGCATTTCCACGCACCCCGCGGCTACCACCAGCACCAGCAACGAGACTGTTACTGAGAGACGTCTCTTCACTGAGACCCTCCTCCGTTGGTTGCCTGTGTTGAGATGTCTGTTATCCTATGAACTCAACCTCCCCCACGGGAGGGATTATCCCAGCCTCTGCACCCCTTGAGAGGAAAAGCCGTATCGCCTCTTTGCCTGCTTCGCCCATGTTCACTGTCCACTTGTTCACATACATGCCCACGAACCGGTCAGCGGTCTCCTGTCCGATGCCGCGCCCGAAATCCAGAGCGTACTGCAATGCTTCCTGCCGGTGTTGCAACGAGTACTCTATGCTGCGCTTCAAGATACGAGCAACCCGCCCCTGCAGCTCCGGGGACAGGTCGCGCAGCACCGCGTTCACGCCCAGCGGCAGCGGTAATCCCGTCTGTTTTTTCCACCATGCACCGAGGTCCACCACACTGTGTACTCCTGCTTCGCGGTGTGTGAGCTGCCCTTCATGAATCAGTAGACCCGCCAGCACCCGCTTTTGTTGCACCGCAGGCAGGATTTCATCGAAGTTCATTACAATCGTGCGCGCCTGCGGAAGATAGAGCTTGAGCGCGAGATACGCGCTGGTGAGCAATCCCGGAACGGCGATGGTGATGTTTATCAGGTCGTCAGCAGACATCGGCTCCGCGCTCACAATCAGCGGCCCATAGCCGTCGCCCATACTTGCCCCCGAGGTGAGAATCGCGTACTTGTCGCGCACGTAGGCGTAGGCATGAACCGAGATGGCTGTGACTTCCATCCTGCCTTCGCGCGCCCATTCGTTCAGTGTCTGGATGTCGCGCAGGACGTGTTCAAAACGAAGCCCCTCGGTATCGATGAGCTCTTTGGCAAGCGCATAGAACATGAAGGCATCGTCGGCGTCGGGACTATGGGCGAGATGGATGGTGCAAGGTTGACTCATAGACCCAAATCCCTCAGCACTTCCCGAACCGCTGGTCGCTCGTGGCTGAACAACCACTCTACCTGCAACCGCAGGTGGGGGATGACACGGCTCTCGACCGTGCCACCTGACACCTCCTGCACCGTGTAGTCTTCCCCCGCGCGTTGGAGTAACCGCACCACCTTTCGGCGGCGGTCAATCATCCAAATCTCTTCGACGCCCAGTGTGCGATAGTCTGCCTCGCGCTGCAGCACATCGGAGCGGCGGTCGTGCGGCGATACAATCTCCATAATCAGGTCGGGCGCGCCGTAAATCGCCAGCTGCCGCACGATGTCCATCCGTTCTGCACGAACGTACAGCAGGTCGGGCAGCCTCGCGCGGAAGTTGCTGATGCGCACCGCGGAACGGGAACCCAGCACGATACCCAGCTGGCGTGCCTCCACTATACCGTGTATCAGGGTCAGCAGCCATACATACAGGCGCTCGTGGTCTAGTTGTGCAGACATTCTCTCTACCGGCACCCCGTCGATAAGTTCATAGTCATCGTCCTCTCCGAAGGTCTGCAAGTATTGCTCAAAGGTCATCGGCTCCTTGCATAGCAGCAGGCTAATTTGTTCCTCTGCCCGTTCCAATTCCAAAGTTGCCGTTGTCACGATTGTCACCTCCAGCCTGATTCTACCCCAGCAGACTACTCACGCGCCTGCGGTGCGCGCTGGGTGGCACGGCGAACGCCACCGCATACTGGCAGCCTATCTCCGCTCCCCGTACTCGCGCCAGCGCCTTATAGTAATCCACATAGGGGAAGCGCGATACCCCGCCCCGGAACAGTTCCAGTTTCTCCGCCGCTGTTTGCCATAAAGCGATGTCTTCTTCGACAACCTCCAGAAAGATTTCAGGCTCGAACCCCTCGCGGTCTTCCCAGTTCTCCGCGAAGTACAGACGGGGAACCCAGTGGGGTGGGTACTTACGCACAAAGCCCTTGATGGCAGCGTAGAAGATGGCGTTTGGGATATTCAGGGCGCAGGCGGTATGGTCTTTGTGGATACTACCCTGCCAGTGAGTCAGGATGGCGTGCGGACGACAGGCGCGAATCACGTCGCAAATCTGGAACTGCACCTCGTCATTCACGGGCAGCTCGCCGTCGCGGTAATCCAGAAAGTACACCTGCGCTCCGTATACCGCTGCCGCCTCGCGCGCTTCTGCGATTTTCTGCATCGCGTACTCCTCGGGCGAGAGGGCAGGGTGTCCCTTCTCACCAGGGGTCAGGTGCAGTATCGCCACCTTTTTGCCCTGTCGCACATGCGCCGCTAAGGCCATCCCGCAGGCGATTTCCACGTCACCGATGTGCGCCCCAATCGCTAAAATGTCCACACTCTCAGCCATTGGACAACTCCTTCCGTAAAAGTGCGAACCGTCGGGTTTCCACAAAGCCTGCCGCATGGTACAGCCTTTCGGCTGTACGGTCATCCGACCACATGAAGAAGGCAGTGTGCAGCCCCAACAGGCGCATGGATTGCAGGGTTTTGTACATCAGCACCTGCCCAATACCCCTTCCGCGCTGCGACTGCGACACTCCAATCGGTCCGAAACGCTCGCCCTCAAAGTGGCTGTATCCCACCGCTTCCCCCTTCTCATGCGCAATCCACAATCGTGTGGGAGTATCGCCCTGTTCGATACGGGCGATAGCATCACGGGCAAAGCGTTGCCAGTCGCCGGGGAACTCGGCTTTCAGGAAGCGGAAAAGCGCAGGTATTAACTGTGGGCGATAGTGTTCCACCACCAGTCCCTCTTGCAACAGAGCCCCTTCACGTTGCTGAACCCACTCCGGCACGCGCAGGTTCAGCAGGTTGCAGTCCATCGCAATGGGACGGTAAACCTCCTGATAGCCGTTTTTGAGGAAGAACTGCAGCCCGCCCGCGTAGGCATTCACGTCCACGCCGGGGGTAAAGTAGTTGGGCGAATAGGGTGAAACAAGAACCAGTCGCCGCTGCCGCAAACGCAGATACTCCTCCATCCTCTGCAACAGCTGCGTACCGATACCCTGCCGCTGGAAGCGGGGATGTACGCCCAGGAGGGTGATGTAGCCTCTATCAAAGTCCGAAGGGGCATCTTCCAGAGGCAGGCGACGGGCGATGCTCAACCCGAAACCGACTACCTGTCCGCCCGCCAGGGCAATCGGCGCACCTTCCGGCTCGAAATTGGGGTCTATCAGCACCTTGCGCACGAACAGGCTGCGCGAGATGGGGTCGGCGTGCAGGGTTTGCTGGAGCAACAGCACCACGTCATCCAGCAGGTCGCCGTGAAACGGAATAATTTGACCGTTGCTCATGGCTATATTGTATAGGTGGTAGGGCGGGCAAGTCAAGATGCCCACCTGTCACTGGCTCTGAAGGGGTCCACGCCCTCGTTCGGGTCATCGTAGGGAAGAAGGTCTTTCAGCAAAGATACCCGCTCCCTCAAGGTCTCACGCCACCTCTTCAGGTGGGCAGGCGACGGAGCGAAAGGCGTGTCCACATGACAGTTGAAAAGCATATCAGGATGTATATTTTCCAGCAGCTGCAGGCAGAAATCGTAGCCCACACCTTCGCCCAGCAGGTTGCGGTTGAAGGCGCAGTAATCATCCAGTCCGGTCGGTGTCAGCGAGTCGCCGCAAAAGAAGAGGCGCAGACCATGACCTTCCACCAGCAGTCCGCTGTGGTACAGGCTCTGCCCCGGGAAGTGGTAAGCGGTCAGGGTAAACTCCTGCCATCGCCACGAGTCACCGTGCTTCACCACACGGTCTACCGATATGGCAAACGGGGAAAGACACGGCAGTCGCCATGCATCGGGTTGAGCCACCACCTGCGCTACCGATTCTTCAGCGATGACGGGGCAACCGAAATGCTGCCGAAATTGGGGAATGCAGTCCACGTGGTCATCGTGGTAATGGGTTATCCAGAGCGCATCTAACGATTTCACCTCACCCAAAGACAGCCAGTTCTCCACCTGCTGGATGACCTCCTCACAGCCACAGTCCATCACCAGCAGGTGACCGCTGTCGCTTCGTACCATCCAGCTGGTTCCCACGTGGTGCAAGAAGGGCGGAGTGGGCAGGGAAGGAGCGACGGCAACAGGCTTTGCGGTGGAAGACTGCTCACGCAGCAGGTCGGGGAAGTAGTACCACAGCGCGGATGTGGAGAGGTAGTTCTCGTAGAGAGCGTGCAGACGGGCTTCCAGCAGGTCTATCGCGCTTCTGGGGTCGCGGATGATGTTACCATGTGAGGGGACGAGCACCGTCGCGCCTGCCGATTCGATGCGGCGCAGGCTGGCAATCATCTCGCGCCATGCGCTCATAAAACCGTGGTAGTCGCTCAACCCACCGAACCCCTTTTGCAGGCTGTATAAATCCACTATCTGTCCCTCATCGAATATCAGGTCGCCGCAGAAAGCGATGCGCTGTCCATCCACATCCAGCAGGTAGGTCACGCTACCGTCGGTATGACCCGGGGTATGCAGGGCGGTGATGCGGGCAGGCATCCATTTCAGCGTATCGCTATCGACGAAGGTGCGATGTATCGGCACAGGTTCGGTAAGCACGTTCTGGGGATGGAAGTGGTATACATGCCAGCGGTTTTTGGGGTCGCTCCAGTAGGCATCTACCTCCTCAAACAGCGCACGTTCTGCCTCCGGGGCACCTGTCCAGCCACCTCCAGCCAGCACACGAGGCGCACCGTACGCCTGGTCGCGGTGGTGATGGGTGAACAGCACGCCGTCCACCCAGCGGATGCCACACCCTTCGAGTGTGTCCATCACGGAGCCATCTCCAACGTCGATAAGCAACGCCTCTTCACCACGATGGATGACGCCAACGTTCACCGCACCGCGATGGATAAACAGGTGCTGGCTGATAGCGGTTAATGTGGTAGACATGGTAACTCCTTTTGCACGTGTCTCTGCACCACCATCATAGCGAGAAGAGTCATGGTTCGTCAAGCGTGATTGTTGCCGCGCCGTCCAGTCTCGGATGGGTGGGTTCACGCCGCCTTGTCAGTGTCTTTGTCTCCGGGGGTCCCAGATATCGCGTAAGCCGTCGCCGAGAAAGTTCAATGCCATCACTGTGAGCGACAGCATGACCGCCGGGTAGACCAGCAACATCGGGTGGCTGCGCATGAGCTGACGAGCGTCATCAATCATCCGCCCCCACGAAGGTGTCGGCGGTTGCGCCCCTAATCCCAAGAAGCTGAGCGCGCTCTCCGCCAGTACGACGCCCGCCGAGTCCACCGTCACCGCCACCACGATCGTCGGTAACAGGTTGGGCAGGATGTGTCGCCACAGGATTCGGAAATGACTCAGCCCGATGGCGCGGGCGGCTTCCACAAATTCGCGTTCCCGCAGGGCGAGCGTTTGCGAACGTACCACCCGCGCCATGCTGGGCCAGCCCGTGAGTGCAAGAGCGATGAACACGTTATGCAAGCCCGGTCCCAGTATCGCCACTATCAGTATCGCCAGCAGGATGTCGGGGAAGGCGAACATCATATCGGTGAAGCGCATGATGACGGTATCCCACCTGCCGCGAAAGTATCCTGCCAGTAAGCCCAGCGTCACGCCGATAAGCACCTCCAGCAGTTCGACCTGTAGCACCACCGTGAGCGACACTCGCGCCCCGTACACCAGACGGCTGAACACGTCACGTCCCAGCTCGTCGGTGCCCAGAAGGTGTACATCGGACGGCGGCTGCAGTACCGCCGAAGCGTCCTGCGCGTCGTAGCGATAGGGCGCGATAATGGGTGCGAACAGGGCAATTGCCGCCACGAAACACAAGTACGCCAGCGACGCCAGCGCCAGCGGATGTCGCTTCCACTCACGCCACATCAGGCGGGATCACCCCACGGATAGAGCATTACCTTTCCACAGTCGCCCGCCAGCTGCAATTCCCAGGCGTCCTGTACACGGCTTAGTGGAAAGCGGTGCGTGATCATCTTGTCCAGCAGGTGTCCCATCGCGCGGATGGTCTGCATCATACGTGGAGTATCGGCAAGATTCCAGTGCCAGATGCCATGTACCACCAGCCCCTTGCGCAGCAGGTCGTTGCTCACGTGTACGGTGAACTCGCCTGCCTCTGCGACGAAAGCTACCTGTGCGCGCCGGCGTACGGCGTTTATCATGAAACGTTGCGCCTCCGGCGTTCCGGCGCATTCCACCGCCTTGTCCACACCTTTACCGTCTGTCAGGTTCAGAATCTGCTGCATCGCAGTGGGGTCGTTGGGGTCTATTGCCGCAGCAGCTCCGAGCTCCAGCGCGAGATTCCGGCGATAGGGATGCGGTTCTACCGCAATGACCTTCGCGCCCCTGTACATGGCGTTGACTACGCCCCCCAATCCTACCGGTCCCATACCGGTGATTAACACAGTGTCATAGGCGTTAATGTTCAGGCGTTGCATCGCGCCGAACGTGGGTCCCAGTCCGCAACATGCCATGCTTGCATGTTCAGTGGACATGTCATCAGGTATAGGGATGAGCAGCCAGTCTTGCTTGAGGATATACTGCGCATAAGTTGCGGTGCCTGCGCTGTTGCCGGTGAGTTTCAGGATGTCCAGATTGTTCAGACAGTACACGTAGTCGCCCGCGAGGCAGTATCTGCAGGTTCCGCATGGATACTGTGGCATCACGACCACGCGGTCGCCCACCTTCACTCTGCCCGGCTGTGCGACTTCTACCACCTCTCCTGCCGCTTCGTGCCCAAGCACGTCGGTGACGTGCCCATCGCGATACAGTTTGTATTCGGTGCACATGGGGGTCTTGTGGATTTTGACTACCACCACGTCGCCCCATGCGTGGGGCGTTTCGCGCTCCACCAGCTGTGCCTGCCTTTTGCCAGTGATGGATGCTACTTGCATGGAATGTACCTCCTCCCTTTTACGCACGGAGTCGTACTCTCGGGTCTAACCGCGTATACAGAATGTCTACCAGCAGGTTCACCGCGATAAACAGAAACGCGAACAACAGCGTTGTTGCCTGAATGACGGGATAGTCACGGCGCAGAATCGCTTCGATCGATTTGTATCCCACACCAGGCACGGCGAACACTGTCTCCACAATGAACGAGCCCGTTAACAGATAGCCAAAGGCATTGCCGATGACCGTGACCACCGGTAACAGGGCGTTGGGCAGGGCATGTTTGAAGATGACAAAGGGTTCGGGTACGCCTTTGGCGCGGGCGGTACGGATGTAGTCCTGCTGCAGCACTTCCAGCATGGATGTGCGGGTGAAGCGCGCGATGCTTGCCGAAGGTCGCGCTGCCAGCACCAGCACCGGCAACACTACATACTCCGGCGCACCCCAGCCCGCTACGGGAAGCCAGCCCAGCCGCACTGACACCAGCAAAATGAGTAGCGTCGCCAGCACGAAATTGGGCACGGAGATGCCCAGCACCACGCCTGCCATGCTGAGCCGGTCGGGGAGACGATTATGCCAGACCGCCGCCACGACGCCCGCCGGTATGCCAACGGTTATCGCCAGCAGGATTGCCAGTACTGCCAGAGTGGCGGTTGCAGGAAACGACTCGCGGATGATGTCGCCGACGGGTCGCCGGTTATACAGCGAGATGCCGAAATCCCCACGCACCGCGTTCCAGACAAACCGTCCATACTGCATCCACCACGGCTGGTCCAGCCCCAGCTCACGACGTACCTGCGCCACCGCCTGCGGGTCGGAACGCTCTCCCAGAATCATGCGGATAGGGTCGCCTGGTGCGAGGTAGCCCATGATGAAGGTGAGGAAAGAGATGAGTAGCAGGGTGGGTATTGCCTGCAGCAGGCGCGATAACACGTACCGTACCATGCTTCTATAACCACCCCTTGCGTTTGAAAATGTATAGTTCCACCACGGCTACCAATAGCATCATTGCGCCTGCAAAGGGATAGCCCGCTTTCCACTGCAGTTCGGGCATGTAGTCGAAGTTCATGCCATAGATGCCAGCGATGAGTGCAGCAGACATCAGCACGGTGGAAATGACGGTGAGGATGCGCATGACCTCGTTCAGCCGATTGGAGACCACCGAAAGGTAGGCGTCAAGCACACCGGCAAGGATGTCACGGTTGAGGTCAGCCAGCTCTGCAATGCGCAGGGTATGGTCGTAAACATCCTGCAGGTAGGGAACCACCTCGTCGGGGATTAGTTCCATATCGCGACGCAAGAGCGCATTTAGGATGTCACGCAGAGGGGTGATATGCTGGCGCATCTCCAGTAATCTGCGCTTCACCCGCAGGATATCCGCAACCTGTACGTCGCTGCTGCCCGCGAAGATAGCGTCCTCCAGGTCGTCCGATTTCTCTTCCAGCGTATCCCCGAGCGGGAAGTACTCGTCGACGATCGCGTCGAGCAGGAGATGCAACAGGTGAGCGGAAGTCCTGCCTACTTTCTCAGGCTGTGATGTCCACCGCCCGAACCAGTGTTCTATCAGCGGCACGGGTTCGGTATGCACGGTCACCAGGAAGTGTTTCCCCAGAAAGAAACCCACCTCCGTGTAGACTTCCTCACCGTTTTGTTGCTGCACTGCGTGAGCCGTCAGGAATAGCACGTCTTCATGCCGTTGAAGGGCGGGGCGTTCGTAGGGGCTGAGGGCATCTTCCACCGCTAAGGGATGGAAGTGGAAAGTCTGTCTCAAAAGCATCGCAGCCGCCCGCGTATCGTGCGCTGTAATATCCACCCACAGCAACCCCTGCCTGCTGCCAAAAGCCCGAACAGCCGCATTTTCTTCCAGAAGGACGAGGGCGTCAGGCGGCAACCAGTAAGCCGCTTTCAGTTGGTACGGAGGCATCTGTTCATGCATCGTCTTCAAGGTGAACCTGTATTCGTGACACGGGGCTTAGCGCTCACTGCTCCAGCGTTTCAGCACTTTCAGCGCGTTCCTGTACGTGATTTTATCAAAAACCTCCTGGGAGATGTCGCCGCTGGCGAGACGTTCCTTCAGGTAGTTCAGGTGAGGCATTCGCCCTTCCTCGTCTGCAAAGCACACATCGGTACCAAATATCAGTTTATCCTGAAACTCGTTCAGGAATCGAATGCCGTAATCGGGGTCGCGGGTAAGCGCATTGTAGCCGCTACCTGCAGAGATGTCCGCATACAGGTTGGGAAAGTCGCGCAACAGCTTCGGAATCATTCCCTCGCCTCGGACGGGCCCCTTTGGGTAGCCGAGCAGGTCGGCGGGGCTGACATCCGCGCTGATTTGCGCCCAGAAACCCGGTCCGTGCCCGATGATGATGGTGTCAGGAGACTGTTGCACCAGGTTCAGCAGGTGAGGCGAGCCCGGCTCGTCGATCAGTCCGTACTGCCCCTCGGCAAAACCGGTAGCGTGAATGGTCACAGGGAACTGCCATTCTCCGCACTGGTGGAACAGGTTCACCACGCGGGGATCGTCGTAGAGCAGGTTTGCGCTGATTTCGCCAATGCCCACATAACCCATCTCCACGAATCGCTGGAAGAGCCACGAAAAATCTGTTTTAGAACTGTTTCCCCCCCACCGGGGGTCTACGTTGCCAAAGGGAATGATTCGCTCGGGATAGCGACGGGCTGCTCGGACTTGAGATATGACATCGGGCTGGGGCTGGAAAAGCCCGGGAAACTGCACATCATCGGGTGAGGCTGGCCATGGGAGCAGAACCGCTTTAACGATGCCTTCGTCATTCAGGCGGGCTATCAGGTCTTCAATGGTAATCGGTTTGCGATGCATGTTGCTCGGGGAGCGCAGGTCGCCGATATGGGTGTGCATGTCGATAATCACTCCTTGGGTACCTCCATGCCGAGATGGTACATGGCAAATGCCAGCACGTCTGCTTCCTCCTCAATCACCAGGGAGGTCGGTTTTCCCGCGCCGTGTCCGACACGAGTCTGGATTCGGATGAGCACAGGAGCGTCTCCTGCCTGCACCTCCTGCAGTCTCGCCGCGAACTTGAAGGAATGGGCCGGCATCACCCGGTCATCGTGGTCGCCGGTGGTGATGAGCGTGGCGGGATAGCGCACACCTGGTTTCAGGTTATGCAGAGGCGAGTATGCGTACAGCGCCCTGAACATCTGCGGGTCGTCGCTGGTACCGTAATCCTCTTTCCACGCCGAGCCAATCGTAAATTTGTGGTAGCGCAGCATGTCCATGACACCGACAGCGGGCAGGGCAACTGCGAACAGGTCGGGTCGCTGGCACATCACCGCGCCCACCAGCAACCCGCCGTTGGATCCTCCACGAATCGCCAGTTTGCGTGGGCTGGTATAGCGACGGTCTATCAGGTACTCCGCCGCGGCGATGAAGTCGTCAAAAACGTTCTGCTTGCGCTCTTTTGTACCCGCCTGGTGCCACTCCTCACCGAATTCGCCGCCCCCGCGCAGGTTGGGCACTGCCAGAACGCCTCCCTGTTCCAACCACACGAGGTTACTCACAGAGAAATGGGGAGTGATCGAGATATTGAACCCCCCATATCCAGTGAGCAGAACCGGGTTCTCGCCGTTGAGTTGCAAGCCTTTGCGATGAGTGATAAACATCGGCACACGCGTACCATCTTTGCTGCGGTACCACACCTGTTTCGTCTCGTACTGTATTGGCTCCAGTCCCTCTATGTGAGGTGCGTGAAAGACGGTGCTTTCGCCAGTGCGGGCATCGTACCGGTAGATAGTGTAAGGATACACAAACGAGGTAAATCCGTAGAAGAACTCGTCCTGATTGCGTCTGCCGACAAAGCCGCTGCACGTGCCCAGTGTGGGCAGAGGGATTTCTTTCACGAAATCGCCCTTGAGGGTGTAGATTTGTACCCTGCTGGTCGCGTTGTGCAGGGTAACCACCGCCATCTGTTTGCCCATAAGCGTCACTGCCTGCAAAGTGTCTTCGCCTTCAGGCAGGATTTGCTTCCAGTGTGTCCTGTCGGGCTGACGCAGGTCAATGGCGATGACCTTGCCACGCGGTGCATCGAGGTCGGTGCGGAAGTAGAAGAGCGTGCCATCGTTGCCTAAAAACTGATAGGATGCTTCAAAACGGTCTATCAAAGGTTGCGCCGGAGCCTGCACCTGGGGCTGGTTCGGACGCTGCAGGTCGATCACATAGACCAGGTTTTTAGGTCCGGCTTCGGTAACCCCCACCACGGCGTATCGTCCATCCTCACTCACCACGATGGAGAACCGCCATTCAGGCTGGTCCGGTCGTTCCAGGATGAGCAGGTCTTGCGATTGCGGCGTGCCGAGCCGGTGATAGTAGACCTTCTGATTCAGGTTGGGATGCCACATCGGGTTAGAGTTCTTGGGCGGTTCGGGATAGCGGCAGTAGAAAAAGCCCTTACCATCCTTTGTCCATGCGATGCTGGAGAACTTTACCCAGCGCAGCTCGTCAGGCAGGTCCTCTCCCGTTTCCACCGACCGCACGCGGATTGTTTGCCAATCGGAGCCAGCATCCGACAATCCGTAGGCGAGCCAGCGCCCATTGTCCGAGACGGATACGCTGAAGACCGATACCGTGCCATCGGGTGAGAGCAGGTTCGGGTCGAGCAACACACGCGGTTTGCCCTTCAGTGTCGGCTGCCAGTAGAGCACAGACTGATTCTGTAGCCCGTCGTTCTTAAAATAGAAGTAGCGCCTGCCCCGTTTGAACGGGATGCCATACCGCGCGTAGTTCCATCGTCGGGTGAGGATGCGTTGTAGCGGTTCGCGATGAGGCAGGTTGCGCAAGTAGGGCAGTGTCAGAGCGTTTTGTGCATCAATCCACGCCTTTGTTTCGGAAGAGTCGGTATCTTCCAGCCAGCGGTAAGGGTCAGGCACGAGAGTGCCGTGATAGTCGTCTACCACATCGACCTTCTTCGTCTCCGGATAGCGCATAGATTGTGCTGTTGCCTCTACCGCCAGCAGCGCCAGCAAAAGAATACAGAGGACCTCTATCGTCACATACATATTCTCCGAAACTCCTTGCACCGTCTTTGACGTTATTATACGAATACCAAATCGAATTGGCAACAGGTATAGTACAATCAAAGAGAGGTGGTGCGAGTGATGTGGACCATCCGCGGTATTTTTGACGGCAAGACCAGGGGTAAAATGCTGATACTATCTGCCGGGGGTTGAAAAGGTTGACATGGTAGCTCACACTACCGATTTTATCGTGATTGGCAGCGGAATCGCAGGTCTAACCTTCGCCCTGCGTGTGGCGGAGCAGGCGGAAGTGCTGGTCATCACTAAGAAGGAGCGCAGCGAGTCCAACACCAACTATGCGCAGGGTGGCATCGCGGGGGTGCTGTCGCCGGAAGATACGTTTGAACTGCACGCTCAGGACACGTTGAACGCGGGGGCGGGGCTGTGCCATGAGGATGCGGTGCGCGTGCTGGTGCAGGAAGGTCCTGCCCAAATCCGTCGCCTGATAGAATTGGGCGCGCGTTTCGACATGGAGCGAGACGCGCACGGCAACCCCGTGCTGGCTCTGGGACGCGAGGGAGGACACTCGCGCAATCGCATCGTGCACTATGCCGACCAGACGGGCTGGGAGGTCGAGCGCACCCTGCTGGAAGCCACTCGCCACCATCCGCGCATCGCCATCTACGAACACTTCTTCGCCTTAGACCTCATCGTCCGTGACGGAGAGTGCGTCGGGGTGTGGGTGCTGAATACCCATTCCGACGAACCAGAGGCGTTTTTCGCGCGGGCGGTGCTGCTGGCAACAGGCGGCTGTGGACAGGTGTATCCGCATACCACGAACCCGCCCATTGCGACCGGCGACGGCATTGGCATGGCATGGCGAGCAGGCGCGTGCATCGCTAACATGGAGTTCATGCAGTTTCATCCCACCACCCTGTACCACTCTGGTGCGCGCAGCTTCCTTATCTCCGAAGCCGTGCGCGGCGAGGGAGCGGTGTTGCGTTTGCCCGATGGCACGCCCTTCATGGAGAAGTATCATCCGATGAAAGACCTTGCGCCGCGCGACGTGGTGGCGCGTGCCATCGATGCCGAGATGAAGCGGCTTGGCATCCCATGCGTGTATCTGGACATCACTCACCGCCCGGAGGAGTTTCTGCGCCAGCGGTTTCCTGTGATCTACAGCAGGCTGCAGAGCGTGGGCATCGATATGGCAAGGGAGTGGATACCCGTTGTGCCTGCGGCACATTACATGTGCGGCGGCGTGCAAACCGACCTGCACGGCAGGACTTCAATCCCCCGCCTTTATGCAGCAGGCGAAGTCGCCTGTACGGGCGTACACGGTGCAAACCGCCTTGCCAGCAACAGCCTGCTGGAGGCTCTGGTGTTCGCCGATCGCGCCGCACTCCATGCACTGGAGGTGGGTTGGAGCCTGCCCCAAGCCGACCATGTGCCCACACTGGAAGCCCTCTCTCTGGCAAGCGGTGTTCCGGACGAGGTGGAACAAGAAGCTATCCGCCACCGGTTACATCTGGTCATGCACGAGAAGGTAGGCATCGTGCGCAGATTGGCATCTCTGGAAGAGGCGGCGCGGATGTTGCTACGCATCGAGCAGCAGGCTCAGGCTGCGATGCAAAAGGCTCCTCAACGGGTGGAAGCATGGGAGGATTGGAACCTCGCTATGGTGGGCAACCTGATTGTGCAATGTGCACTGCGCAGGCATGAGAGCCGCGGCTTACATACCCTGATGGACTTTCCTGAGCGGGATGACGTGAACTTCAGGCGAGATACGATATTGTGCAAAACCTGTAGTGGATAACGCGTCCGTGCCGTGCATACAGAAGTGGCGCTGGCTACCGACTCGGCAGGAGCCTCGCCCGCTGTGCACTCAGCCTATCTCGTCGAGGTTCCACACAAACATTTTGAGGGGTAAATGGCGTGCGCTGCGCTGTTTGCGCAGAACATCCAGCCCTTCGCGGATCCTCGGTACGCAATGCGAAGGAACGGCACACAAAACCACGCTGTTTAAACCGGGCCAGATGGGAGTGTTCTCGCGCGGACCGCTTTCACCTTTTCCTGTGGCATCTTGCAGTACCGTATAACCCGGCGCGCCTGCTTCGTCAATGATTTCCTTTACCCGATGCGTCACACCCGCGTCACACACAATCAACACCATTTGCATTTCCGTCATTCCAGTGCCTCCTGAGAGATGTACAGAGTCGGAGGGACATGCTCTGTCGTAACCAGCGTCCGCGATGCACCAGAACGCTTGTATGCTAAATGGACAGAGCCTTGCCCTCCAGAATCACGCACGCTATACGTCCTGCAACGAGCCGGACAGGTATGCTTCGTAGGCAGTAAGGTCCAGCATCCCGTGACCGGAAAGGTTGAACAGGATGACCTTCTTTTCGCCCGCTTCACGCGCCTGGATGGCTTCATCGAACGCTGCGCGTACGGCGTGTGCCGATTCCGGTGCGGGAATGATGCCCTCCGTGCGGGCAAAGGTTACCGCTGCCTCGAACACCTTCGTCTGGGGATAGGCAACCGCCTCGATCAGCCCCAGATTGTACAGATGGCTCACCAGCGGCGCCATGCCGTGATAGCGCAAGCCTCCGGCGTGGATCTTGGGCGGCATGAAGTCATGTCCCAGTGTGTACATCCACAGCAGGGGAGTGGTCATTGCCGTGTCCCCGAAATCGTAGCGCAGTTCGCCCTTCGTCATCGAGGGGCACGCGCTTGGTTCCACCGCCACCACGCGGTACTGTTTGCCTTCCGTGATTTTCTGGCGCACGAACGGAAACGCCAGACCGGCGAAGTTGCTGCCGCCGCCGACGCAACCGATAATCACATCCGGCTCCTCACCTGCCATCTCCATCTGCTTCAGGGCTTCCAGCCCTATCACCGTTTGATGCAGGCAGACGTGGTTCAACACGCTCCCCAGTGAGTACCGTGTGTTCTTCGACCGCACCGTGTCCTCTATTGCCTCGCTGATCGCGATTCCCAGACTACCGGGGCAATCGAGATCCTCTTTGAGCAGCTTGCGCCCGAACTCGGTTTGGTCACTGGGGCTGGGGTAAACGGTCGCGCCCCATGTTTCCATCATCATCTTGCGGTAAGGCTTCTGGTAGTAACTGACCTTTACCATGTACACGGTGCATTGCAGACCAAACAGACGGCAAGCGAAAGCCAGCGCAGACCCCCACTGTCCCGCACCCGTTTCGGTTGCCAGGCGTTCCATTCCCGCTACCTTGTTGTAATACGCCTGAGCAACGGCGGTATTGGGCTTGTGGCTGCCGGCCGGGCTGACGCCTTCATACTTGTAGTAGATATGTGCAGGAGTTTGCAGAGCCTTTTCCAGCCGGACAGCACGCAGCAGGGGGGTAGGTCGCCACAGCGCATATACTTCCCGAACCGGCTCCGGAATCTCCACCCAGCGCTCCGGACTGAACTCTTGCATCACCAGATTCTCCGGGAAGATGGGGAACATGTCATCCGGTTTGATGAGTTGGTGAGTAGCCGGATGCAGAGGTGGTGGCAGAGGCTCCGGCAGGTCGGTGAGAATGTTATACCAGTGCGTCGGAATATCCGCCTGGGTCAATGTGAAATGAGTCGTCATACCCACTGACAATCCTCCTTGTAGTTACTGGACATCATTATAAGTTGTTTACGTGATTTCGTCAAATGGCGCCGGGTCTATGGTGATGGCTTCTGCTCCTCATTGGAGGGCGTTACCGGTTTTCCCGCCTCGCCCTGCAGGATTTGCCGGAGCTTCTGCTGTTGCTCCGCCGTCAGGATTTTATTCACCTTCTCGTCTATTTGTTTGCGCAACTCCGCGAGCTTTTGCCTTTTCTGTTGTTCGCTCCAGCCTTCCTCCCGCGCCTGCTTTTCAATGGCACGGATGCCCGCGCTCTGCTCACGCATCACTTGCAGCAGCTGGTCGCTCTGCTCCTCGGTGAGTTTCAAAGCGACAGTGAGCCTGTCCACCAGCATCGACTCGGGGTCTATCTGGCGCAACTTCTGTAACTGCTGAGGCGTCAGCACAGATTCCAGCTTCTTCTGAAGGTTTCTGCGCAGGTCACGCAGCTTCTCCTGGCGCTCTTTCGCAGAGATTTTCTGTTGAAGCACTTCTGCATAGCTCGCGTTATGCTCTGCATAGACCTGTCGAAGTTTCTGCTCCTGCTCGGGGGTCAGCGACAGCAGCCTCAGGAGCATCGATACAGGCGGGAGCGCGGGGTCCGCGGATGCCGTACGGGTAAAGGATTGTGGCGCTTTGGTATCCGATGACTGTTTTGTGGCCTCCTGTCCGGATGACGCTGTCGTGCAGAGAAGCGTTATGACGACGATAACCATCTGCGTCCACTGCAAGCCTTTCATGGGTGACCTCCTTCCGAAAAGGGAAAACTGCCTCCTGTCGCTAAGTGTATCATACAACAAGCACGCGGACAACGGCAAGATTCGCGGGTGAGGGGATGAAAATCGCTTATTTCGACTGCTTTTCCGGTATCTCGGGCGATATGGCGCTGGGGGCACTGCTCGACGCAGGCGCGCCAGAGGACAGGTTGCAGGAGGTGTGGAATAGTGTGCCCCTGAAGGGCTGGAGTTACCGTATCGAAAAAACAACCGTTAACGGAATAGAAGCGACGGACGTTTCCATCCTCTGCGATGGGGCGCAACCTCATCGCCATCTATCCGACGTGCTGGAGGTTATCGAGCAAAGCACAGCATCGGTGCGTGCAAAACAGTGGGCAGGCGCAGTGTTTCGTCGGCTGGCGGAGGCGGAAGCACGCGTGCACGGTACGACGCTGGAGCGCGTGCATTTCCACGAAGTCGGGGCAATAGATGCCATTGCCGACATTCTGGGCGTGTGTGTGTTGCTGGATGTGCTCGGCGTGGATGCGGTGGAATGTTCGCCTCTGCCGATGTCGCGCGGGTTTGTTCAGGCGGCACACGGGGTGATACCGGTACCTCCGCCCGCGGTGATGGAACTGACCCAAGGAGTAGAAGTGGTCCCCGATGACGCTGTGCAGGGTGAGACGGTAACCCCAACGGGAGCCGCCCTGATGGTGACTCTGGCGCGAAGATTCGGTGGGTTTCCTCGCATGAGGGTAGAGCAAGTGGGTTACGGCGCGGGCAAGAAGCGATTCGAGTCGCGGCCGAACCTGCTGAGGGTGGTCGTGGGAGAGGCGGTACCAGAGCTGCCTCTACAGGATACGGTGCTGATTGAGGTCAACATAGACGATATGAATCCGGAGTGGTATCCCGCAGTGCAGCAGAAGCTGTTCGCAGCGGGAGCGATGGATGTATATTACCTTCCCATAGTGATGAAGCATGGACGTCCCGCCACGCAGCTGAGCGTGTTATGTGAGCCCGGCAGGGAGATAGCCCTGCTGGAGACTCTTTTCCGTGAGACCACTACTTTTGGGGCGCGCTTTAGCCGATGGCAGAGGTTGTGTCTGGAACGGCGGTGGGAAACGGTGCAAACCCGTTACGGAGAGGTGCGGATGAAAATCGGCATCTGGAACGGCAGGGAAGTGACCTCCTCGCCGGAGCATGCGGACTGTGCAGCGCGCGCCGCAGAGTGTGGTGTGACGCTGAAAGAGGTCTACACGGAGGCGGTGCGACGGTATCGCGAAGGGCGTACCGATGACAACGACAACGCATAGGCTAAAGGGTGTCGTCATCCGCGCCAGCGCGGGCAACTATACCGTCTTTCATGAGGGGCATGAGGTACTCTGCACCCTGCGGGGCAACCTGAAAAAGGAGCTGGTGATGACCGAAAGCGCCAGCCGCGCCCCGCGCGTGATTCTGGCAAAGCGCAAACGACTGACCAACCCCGTCGCCGTAGGGGACACGGTGTGGTTCCACTACACCACCTCGCATCAGGGCGTCATTACCGAGGTGGAACCCCGTCGTTCGGCAGTAGTGCGTTTCATCCCTCGCACCAAAGAGGTGCAGGTTATCGTGGCGAACATCGACCTGCTGCTGGTTGTCTTCTCGGTACTGGAGCCGCGCCTGGACCCCTGGCAGCTGGACAGGTTTCTGGTAGCTGCATACGCGAACGGATTGAATCCCGTTATCGTGGCGAACAAGTGCGACCTGCCCATCGAGGCTCAGACGGAACACCATCTGCAGGTATATGCCCGCTGCGGTTATGAAGTGTGGCGGCTGAGCGCGACACGGGGCGACGGCATCGCCGACCTGCGCGAACGGCTGCGAGGACAAATCGCTGCGGTGTGCGGACCGTCGGGGGTGGGGAAGAGCAGCATCCTGAACGCCCTGCAGCCCGGACTGGGGCTGAAGGTAGGGCAGGTTGGCGAGACCACGCACAAAGGCAGACATACCACCACCCTGGCGCAGCTTATCCGGCTGGGAGAGGACAGCTGGATTGCAGACACGCCGGGTATGCGTAACTTTGAGCTGTGGGCAGTGGACGCCGAAACCATCTGGCAAGCCTTCGCAGAGATACGCCCTTATCTGGGCGAGTGTTACTTCCCCGACTGCCAGCACGACACCGAGCCTGATTGCGCGGTGAAAGAGGCGGTAGAGCAGGGGAAGGTTGACCGCCGACGGTACGAAAGCGCGCTGCTGCTGGCGAAGGAGGCGCAGGAACGCCAGCAAGCCGTGTGGGATAGGTAGCATCGCCCGTTACTTCAGACCAAGTGAACGGAACATTTCGCGTATCTGCTGGTCTCCGGTAATCTGGACGAGCGCGTCCACAACACGCCTGTGTTTTTCGTTTTCGGGGAGGTCTTTCAAGTTGAGCTTTCCCGCGCGGTTCTGGCGGAACAGCTCTGCCCACACGCCCACGCCGTAGCGTTGCGCGATGGTATGCAGTACGTTGTGCATCATTGCTTCGCCCAACATGCGTTCCTCAGCAGAACGCTCTCGAAACTCCTTCTCCGGCAGCCAGATGGGATTTGTCTGTCCGGAATATCGCTTGCGGAACTGCTGCGCCCCGGGACGCAGCGAGCGGCGATACCATATATCCGGATACGCCGTATCGCCCGCCACCTTGCCCTGCTCTTCTATCCAGATAATCGCGCCCATGAGTAGCCAGTAGGGGAGATTCTCTCCGACACCGCTCAGGAAGACCCATTTCAGCTCGTGCGCTTCCACGCCATCTCCTCCCGCTTCGTAGCGCAGGTTATAGGGTCCCACACGTCCCGTGCAGGCAATCCACGTCTCGGATTGAGGGCCACCCCAAGTGGCTCCACCATAACCCGACAGCTGCGCCGGCGCGGTAAGCGAGACGAACAGCGCATCCTCTGGCTCATAGCCACCGACCACCTGCCGCTCGCGGTCGTAGATACGCATTAACAGCGCGAGGTACTCCGGAAGCCAGCGGCGGTAGAATGGCGTGTCAGGGATATGAACGGTCATGCGTCGGTAGGAGGCTGTAAGCCAGCGCGTGTCCAGCTGCGGGTGTTTGGCAGTAACGATGACCACCCTGTCGGAAGGCACACGGAAGTTCAAAGTGGACACATCCCGCGACTGCGGTTCGGGCATGACCTGCTGGAGGTCGGCTGTGCCCTGCGGCAGCTGCACGGCCAAATCTATCTCTCCCGTCGCCTTGCCCAGCCCTGCCAGCGAGCGGAAATAAAAATGGTCTTTGCGTTCGCCACCGTAGCGGGTCATCGGCACGTTGTAAGCGGCGTCCAGCCAGCGGAAGCGCACCGTTGCCTGGTCGGCGGTTGGATGCAGCAATAACACCTGCGCGTGACGCAACTCCAGTCGCGAGAGGTACTCATACACCGGAGGCAGTAGCGAGTATTTTGCTCCTTCAACGACTAACTCGTCCGCCGTCAGGGGCACTGGCAGCGCAACAGCGCCAGACGCGACCACCTCTACCTCGGCGGAACCGTCGGTGCGCAGACGGTATGTCCACTTCTGGCTCGGCGCGTCTGGCTTCTGGGGCAGGTGACGCAAGCTCAGCGCAAGGTGGAATGCGCCCTCGACGCCGTCGCGAGTCGAGTCGTGCTGAACTAGCAGGCGGTACCGCCCCGCCGCCGTCTGGTACTCCACCAGCGGGAACCCCTGTGGCTCGCCATCGGGCGTGCACCAGACGGTCTGCCACTCCCCTCGAACGTGCTGTTGCAACTGCACCGAAACCGCCAGCCCTCGCGTGTCGACGCGCCCCTGCAGCCACCATGCATCGCGTTCGCGCGGCACGGTAAAGTGCAACTCACCCGTTTGAACATCGTCTTCAGGCGCGGATGGCTTCAGGTGCAGACGCACGATGCCCTGTGTCAGCGAGGCGATGTCGGCGTTGGGTGGAGCCGGGGGTGGCAGGCGAAACTCAAACTCAGGGCGGTTGTCGTCCAGCTGGCGATACAGTTCCGCGATGCGCTGCTTAGCCTGTCGGCGCAAGGGCAGGTCGGCGCGGGAGATTTCGACCAGCCGCTTCCACGCTTTGAGTTCGATGTCGGCTCTACCTGCAATCTTCGCCATTTGTGCCCGCAGGCGATAGATGTGCGGGTTCTCGTCGTCCAGCCGCCACGCGATGGCAAGACGTTCAGCCGCTTCGGCGGTCTTGCCCGCTTTCAGCAGGGTTTCCGCCTCACGCACGAGTCGCTCAGCGCGGGCGATACTTGTCAGTGCTGACCCGTAACTGTCAAAGATCAGCTCGGCGGGAGCCTGCATCCGGAAGGCTGCGCGCGCCGACGGCAGTTCCTTCGTGCTCGTTCTCATGTCGGAAGTCGGGAAGTGGTATACCTGCACTGCGTCATGTCCCGCTCTGTCCAGCAGGTAGGGAAGGTTGGTCACGCGCAATGCATAAGAACCTTTGCGCTCCGCCACCGTTCCGCCCACATACACCTCGTCACCGAGATTGCCATCGCCTGCCACTTCAATGACAACCCGCAGTGGCGCGCTGCTATCCAGCGCCACCGCCGACAGCTGAACGACGCGGCTGGCGGTTAGCAGTGGGGTGCGCGCCCGCAGATGCTCGCCTTCGTAGACCGCCACATAGCTGGTCGCGCGCGCCGCGCTCGGCGATTGCCTTACCGCGCACCACAGGCTCAGGGTATACCGTGCAGCAGGTGGAGGCGCAGGAAGTGATCGGGCGGTGTTGCTGAACGGATGGCGATACGTCACCTGTACCTCGCCTTGCGCGGATGAGATGCCCGCATAAGGCATACCATCCAGAACCGGCAGGTCGCCAGCGTCAGCGGACAGGTTCCATCGGATGCGGTCGGGAATCCACTGGCTTAACAGCACGGTACCCCGTGCGGTGTGCGCCCGCACGCCCCGCCACACGGGATGTGAAAACAGCGGCTTGTCGTTCACGCTGGTCAGCCGAATTTGTATGCTGTCGTTGGGCGAGACGGTGATTGGCAGGCGTTCCACCATCTTGCCGTTCCGCAGAAGCTGCGCACCATGCAGGTTGCCCTCGATGCGCAACCACTGTAACCGCTGTTGCGCCGCGCGCTCCTCGGCGTCCAGCTCAGTCTCCCGCTGTTGCCACTGCTCGTACCAGTCCACATAGCGCATCTTCGAGCCAGAGATAGTGCCCAGCCCCCGCAGGTAGACACGCCCGCGCAGCTTCATCGGCTGTCCCACGATGTTGCGGTCTTTGCGCGTGGTAATCCACTCCTGCAATACCTGCTCCTTCAGGTCGCTCAGCCAGATGGTGGTCTGTCCCGAATCGTCCTGGATGCGCGCGTCGCACCAGTTGCCCCAGTCGCCCCCGTGGCCGTCGCCAGTGTCGGCGACCTCCAGCGTCAGCACATCCTCGCGTTTTAAGGGAACATGCAGCGTGATGGGATTGTCGCCCGGTTTCATCACGGGGCTTTCGTAAACCTTCTCCTCGCCCACGAACACGCGGAAGATTGCTGCGCCGGGTCTGCCCAGCACGGCATCATCCACGCCGATGGTGGCGCGGAAATGCCAGATCTCTTGCGAGAAAGCAGTGGTGGTTACGAAGAACAGCAGCAAACCAACAAACGTTCTCATCCGATTACTCCAGAAAGACTGGTTGTGTCCACGCGCGAGATCCTGCCTCGCCAATTGCTTCCACGCGGGCATACTTTCTGGCTTTGTCGAGCGAGAACGAAGCCACGCTCCCAGCAACATGTTCCACTACCTCACCGTGCAGAGAGATCAATCGCATCTCCTTCGCGTTTGTGGCGCGTACCCGATAATAGCCGTCCTCTACTGTTATCTCTTCCAGCACGACGCCTGTGGAGGCGTAGAAACGTCCCTCTTTCAGCGCGTTCAGCACCGCTTCCTTGCTACGCTCGCGCACGTTCACCGCGTTCCATGCGCTTCCTATTTGAAAGACGCGGTGAGTGTCTTCGTTGGCGTATCCCCACACCTGTTTGCCTTCCGAAAGCAGAAGGTCCCAGCGGTCGAGTGCATACGGACTGCCCTCCAGATACTCTATCACGTTGTTGTAGATTTCGATGCCGTGATAGCGTTCCAGTTGGATCATTTGTGCGTTGCGCCAGTGGTCGAGGTTTTCGCCCCAGTTGGGGTGATTGAGAATAACTAAACCACCCTCCTGTCGGGTAAGGTCTATGACCGATTGGTAGCTGAGGTCGTGGGGTAGGGTAGAGGTCACGTTCACCCGCAGGATGTGCTGCTGTGCGCTGTGTTCGACGCCAGGCAAGAAAAGAATGTGTGGATGAAGCCCGTTCGGAGAGGCGACTATATCGTGGTCGGTCAGTGCCACAAAGTCGTATCCTCGCTTTGCGAAGGCGTTCAGCGTATCATCGGGGGATAGTTCTCCATCGCTGAGGGTCGTGTGCGCGTGCAGGTTGCCCCTCAGCCAAAGCGAATGCCGTTGCGCGTATGGGTTGTGTTGTATCGGCATAAGGTCTCCTGTGCCCTCACTCCCAACCCTTTCCCGACGCTGCGGGAGAGGGGTGAAAACGGCTGTATTCTTGCCCGGCTTTATTGCTTGTCGGGCCTCCCCACGTCTTTTCCCGAAACTGCGGGCGTTTGATGCAAAAGATACGGCTCAGTTGTCAGGAGCATTATACCTTATTCGTCTAGCTTGCCCTCGTATCGCTGTGCGGTCTGCCTCGCTGAGACGGCGCAGGTTGCGCACCTGCTGCCCCACGCGCGGATGGTTCTCAAACAGTGCCTCGTGGCGCATCAGGAAGTCCCAGTACAGCGTGGTGAACGGGCAGGCGTCCTCGCCCACGGCGCGGTCGGGCTTGTAGCGACACCCCGCGCAGTAGTTGCTCATCCGCTGGATGTATTTTCCGCTGGCGATGTACGGCTTGGAAGACATCAGCCCGCCGTCGGCGAACTGCGACATCCCGTACACATTCGGCAGCTCTACCCACTCCACCGCGTCCACGTAGATTGCCAGATACCAGGCGTGAATCTGCTTTGGTTGCACACCCAGCAGCAGCGCATACAGCCCCGTGACCATCAGCCGCTGGATGTGGTGCGCAAAGCCGTAGCGCAGCGTCTGTCCAATCACCTCGCGCAGGCAGTTCATGTCGGTCTCGCCCGTCCAGTAGAAGTCGGGCAGGTTCGCGTCGGCGTGCAGCGCGTTGCGCTCCAGGTACTCCGGCATATACAGCCAGTAGACGCCGCGGATATACTCGCGCCAGCCCAGCAGCTGGCGCACAAAGCCCTCCACGCTCTGCAACGGCGCGTGTTTTTGATAGTAGGCGTCCAGCGCCTTCTGGATAGCCACGCGCGGGTCGAGCAGTTTCAGGTTGATAGCCGACGACAGGCGCGAGTGGTACAGGTACGGCTCGCCTGTCCACATTGCGTCCTGATAGGGTCCGAAAAGCGGCAGGCGGTTTTCGATGAAGTCGTCCAGTGCGCGTTCGGCGTACTCCGGCGTGACTGCCCAGTCGAAGTCGCGCAGGCTGCCGGGGTGGCTGGGGAAACGCGCCTCCACCAAGCGGATCACCTCTTCCGTGATGGCGTCGGGCATAAAGCGCACGGGCTGGGGCACAAGCCCTGGACCCTGCTTGCCGAAGGCTTCGCGGTTCTCGGCGTCATAGTTCCACGCGCCGCCGACGGGCTGCTTGCCCTCCATCAGGATGCCCGTGCGCTGGCGCATCTCGCGGTAGAAGAACTCCAGACGCAGCTGCTTGCGTGTGGCGGCGTGCTGGCGAAACTCGTCCAGCGTCATCAGGAAGTGGCGGTCGGGGCGCACCTCCAGCGGCACACCGAGTTCGCGTGCTGTCTGCAACAGGCTCTGTTGCACGCGGTACTCGCCTGGCTCGACGACGATGAGTTTCTGGGGCTGGTGCGTGCGCACGGCGCGGGCAAGTTCGGTGGCGAAACTGCCGCCGTTGTGGGGGTCGTCCAGTGCGTGGTAGTGAACCGTGTATCCCTGCTGGCGCAGCCAGTCGCGGAAGTGGCGCATCGCGCTCAGGAAAATGGCGATTCGCGCCTTGTGGCTCCACACATGGGTTGCCTCTTCCGCGACTTCCGCCATCCAGACGGCATCGCAATTGGGGTCAAACCCATCCAGCGCGGCAGAGCGTCGGTCTAACTGGTCGCCCAGTATCAGCACGAGATGGCGCATCGGACGGGAGAGCAGCCGAGCCTATTTTAGCCTTGCTTTCTGCTTAATGGCTGCCAGTTCCTTTTCTGTTACGGCTTTCACCGACCCATCTGCGTAAGCGACCAGATACTTTTTGTCCTTGTGCGGCACTGCGTCGTACAGCACCACCACATCGCTCATCTTCGGGTGCATGCTGGCTGGACGCCACGTGATGTGCGGGTTGGTTTTGTAGTCCTTGCGCGTGACGGGGCAGGTCAGCACGTACTTGTCCGCTGCGTAGGGTTGCAACGCCTCGCTGAGCTTCTGGGCGGTGGTAGCGGGCGGGAACATGTTGTCCCACTCCTGCAGATACATCTGTACCGCCTTCAGCGCCTTCTTCATGTGGGCACTGCACTTCTGACTATCGGGCGAGACCTGCGCCCATGCCAGGGTGAGAACGACGACGGTCGTCGCCGTCACAACCGCGATTCGTTGCCAGTTCATCGTATGGTTACCTCCTAGAAAGAGTATGCCGATAGTTTATGCGGATTGGGGAACCTCTTGTTTCGCCAGCGAGAACCTTGACGTTCTCCACAGGGATTGTATCACAGGGAAAGGGGAGCTTTCAAATCTTCGGTTGCTTGCAGACAGGATGATGAACTATAATAGGAATGCTATGGCAAAAGGAAAGTCGCAGCAAACGAAGGAATCGGGTGACCGCGTGGTGCTGGTGAATCGTCGCGCCTACCACGACTATGAGATACTGGAGACCTTCGAAGCGGGTATTGCGCTGGTTGGCACGGAAGTCAAGTCGGTTCGCGCGGGCAGGGTGAATCTACAGGACGCCTACTGCAAGGTGCAAAACGGCGAGGTATGGCTGTATAACATGCACATCAGCCCCTATTCACACGGCAACCGCTACAATCCTGACCCGGTGCGCCCTCGCAAGCTGCTCCTGCACAGGTGGGAGATAAACCGCCTGATGGGCAAGGCAGAGGTGAAAGGGCTGACCATTGTGCCGCTGAAGACATACTTCAAGCGCGGTTATGCGAAGGTGGAAATTGCCATCGTGCGCGGCAAGAAGCTGTATGACAAGCGCCAAGCCATCGCGGAACGCGACCGTCAGCGAGAAGAAGAACGCATGATGATGAACCGACAATAAGAGTAGAGGTTAGCGAAAGTGGTGAGGTTTCCGTGATAGGCACACACATCGGCAAATACCGCATTGTGCGCCAGCTGGGAGTAGGGGGCATGGCGCACGTTTACGAAGCACAGGATGAGACTATCGGGCGCACGGTCGCATTAAAGGTACTCGTGCTTCCCTCCATCATCAGCGAGAGCGAGCGTCTGGACATGGTGCGCCGCTTCGAGCGGGAGGCGCGTTCGGCGGGCAAGCTCTCGCACCCCAACATCGTTACCATCTACGAGGTGGGCAGCGCGAATGGGATGCACTATATCGCGATGGAGTTCATGCACGGCAAAACAGCGCGAGAGGTGCTGAACGAGGAGGGTAAACTCCCGCCGGACCGTGTATTGAACATCGTGAAACAGGTCGCCAGCGCGCTGGACTACGCGCACGCACGAGGTGTCATCCATCGCGATGTCAAGCCCGACAACATCGCCCTGCTGGAAGACGGTATTGTCAAGCTGACCGATTTCGGCATCGCGCGGCTGGCAAACGACCTGGTGCGCACGCAGGCGGGAATCATGGTGGGTTCACCCGCCTATATGTCGCCAGAACAGATTGTCGGTGATGAGATCGACGGACGTTCGGATGTATTTTCGCTGGGTGTAACCACTTACGAGCTGCTCACGGGTTCCAAGCCGTTTGACGCCAGCACCATTACCGCGGTGATGCACAAGATTATCTACGAACAGCCTGCCCCGGCGGAAGAACTGTCTCCCGCGGTGGAGCGCGTGCTGCGCAGAGCGATGGAGAAGGAGCCTGCCAAACGCTATCAGTCCGCCCGTGCGTTCGCCGAGGACCTGGGGTTGGCGATGCTCACCTCGGGTGCGCAGGGCGAGGCAGATATCTTCCACGCGCGTCCGCAGCCGTCCAAACCAGAGGTAGAGAAAACGGTTATTACCACGCCGCCAGAAGAGGTTCCTGTCCCGCCGCGCAAGCGAGGGTGGGGCTGGATAGCTGCTACGGCATCCGCTGCCGTCGTGCTGCTGGCTGTGGGGGCGTGGGTTGTGCTGAGTGGGAGCGACGGACAGTGGCGGCGCTATTTGGCGGATTGGGGTATCGTCCCCCAATCAGAGGCTGCGCCGGTATCCGCTTCGGAGACGAGTGCTGTCATTACGAAACCTGTGGGGGCGACCTACGTGTTGAGCGATTTTGAAATCGCAGCGGGCGGCTGGCGGGGCGAGACCACTGCTACCATCCTTCAGCGCGTGCGCGGCGGTGCGAGTCAGGGAGCATACTGGTTGAAGGTGATGAACCGTTCTCTGGAGTACGAACCTGCCCTCGCGGTGCGGCTGTCCCCCGAGTCCAGCGACTGGTCGCGCTTCGGGGATACGCTGGCGGTGGATATTTTCCTGCCAGCGCGGGTGAGCACAACCTGTCGCGCCACCCTGGCGCTGGTGGATAGTCAGGGGCAAAAGCATTATTTGCCCCAACCGGTCACTTTGCGCCCGGGTTTGTGGGTGAACGTGGAGTGGCGAGCAGGGGTTTTACTGTCCGATGTCCAAGAGTTACGCATAGAAGTAGAAAACCTGCCTGTGGGCGACACGGGATGGTTTGGCATTGACCACCTGCGAGTGTACCGCACGCAATAGGAGGGGAAGATGGCGGAATATTTCAACCTGCCCATGCTCGGGCAAACGATGGAGGAAGGCACCATCACAAAGTGGCTGAAAGCGGAAGGGGATTACATCCGCCGCGGCGATATCATCGCCGAGGTGATGACCGATAAAGCCAATCTGGAAGTGGACGCTACTTTCGAAGGCTACCTGCGCAAGATTCTGGCGACAGAAGGAGAAACCGTTCCTGTCAACGCGCCCATTGCCATTATCAGCAAGACACCCGACGAAGATATCTCCTCTTTGTTGACAACCAGCGCAACGAGCGAACCGCAGCCCGCTGCCGCACGGTCGGAAGCACCAGAGCCTGCCAGGGCAGCACCCTTTGCGGAAACCCCGGCGACGGCAGCTGCCAGGGAACGCCTGTTCATCAGCCCCCGAGCACGGCGTCTGGCACAGGAGAAGGGCGTGCCCCTGACATCACTGGCTGGCCGTGGCAGCGGACCCCAAGGGCGCATTCTGGAGCGCGATGTGGAAAGCGTCTGGCAGGAGCTGATGTCTGCAAAGCCGCGTGTGACGCCACTGGCAGAGAAAGTCGCCGCAGAAGCGGGCGTCGATGTGGCAGCGGTCGCAGGTACGGGAGTAGGCGGACGGGTGACGAAAGAAGATGTGCTTCGCGCTACCGCGCCCTCCGTCGCGCCGACACCACCTCCTCCTGTCGCGCCGCCCGCGCCGCCTGCAGGCGCACAAGCCATCAAACTGACAGGGCTTCGCAAGCTGGTGGCGGAGAACGTGGCGAAAGGGTTCTTCTCTGCGCCGCCGGTGACGCTGGTGGTAGAAGTCGATATGACCGATTGTGTGAACCTGCGCGAGCAGCTGCTGCCCGAGGTGGAGAAGGCATACGGCACCCGCCTGACCTATACCGACCTCATCGTAAAGGCGGCTGCCCGTGCCCTGCGCGAGCATCCGATGATGAACGCCACCCTGCAGGACGACCAGATTCTGATTCACGCCGACATCAACGTGGGCGTGGCGGTGGCGGTGGAGGACGGATTGCTGGTCCCTGTGCTGAAAAACGCCGACCGCAAGACGCTGGGCGAAATCTCCCGCGAGTTACGCGAACTGGCAGACCGTGCCCGCGCGGGCAAAAGCACCCCTGATGACCTTTCCGGCGGTACATTTACCATCACCAATCTGGGCGCGTACGACGTAGAGATATTCAACCCTGTGCTGGTGCCCGGGCAGACAGGCATCCTGGGGGTGGGGCGCATCGCGGAAAAGCCTGCTATCCGTGAGGGACAGGTCGTTGCTCGACACCTGATGAACCTGTGTCTCACCTTTGACCATCGCGTGCTGGACGGCGCCCCAGCATCCCGATTCTTGCAGCGGGTGAAGCAGCTGCTGGAGTCGCCGATTACAGCTCTCATATGATGCTCGTATGGACGGAAGACAATCGACGGAAGCAGGGTTCTACACGATGCTGCGTCCGGCGATGTGAGGACGTTGGGCTGTTAGTATTTGCGTGTGGCGAACGTATTGTTTGGGGCGAGGTCAGGGTATACGGTACCATTTGGCGCACAATTACCGAGGTGGTTAAGATGGCTGTGCTATATCCGAACGTGGAGGACATCAAGATACTGAGGCCGGCGCCTACTGAAGGCGAGTGGCGTCTTGTTCAGTTTCTAGCTCAACATCTCGACGATAGTTATGAGATTTTCTTTCAGCCCTGTCTCAACGGTGATAACCCTGACGTAATCGTAATGCGCAAAGGAAGCGGAGTACTAATTACCAAGGTGAAAGACTGGCTACTGCAGAGCTATTATATTGATGATAAAAATAGATGGAGGTTGAAAGAAAAAAAAGCTCCTATAAAATCTCCCCTTGAACAAGTGCTCGAATACAAAGAGAACCTTTTCGACTTACATATTGAGTCGTTGTTAGATAAAGATATCAGACCCACGATACTTCGGGATAGTGTCTTGCGCCGTCTATTTCCATAGGGCTTCTGAAGATGAGTTGAGGAAGTTCTTGTTCAGTGCCCCTAACAGCAGCAAACCCGAATACGACGAATACAAGAGGTTTATCGAGCGTTTCCACTTGTTGGGTTATGACTCGCTAACTGTGGAGCGGCTTCGGAAGCTAATTAGACAGTGTCACCTCGATCGCTCCTCTGTATTGTTCACTTCCGACCTGTACGAAAGCTTTAAGCGGTACCTCTTACCTCCCGTGCATCGAGCAGATCAAGGAAAGGAACCGACGCTTACTCGGGAGCAAGAAGTTCTGACCGTCAGCCGCGGGGGTGTCAGACAAAAAGTAAAAGGTGTTGCAGGAAGTGGAAAAAGTTTCGTGCGTGCACGGCGTGCTGTGAATGCTCATAAAAGAACCGGAGAGCCTGTCTTGATCTTAACTTTCAATCTCACCCTGAAGAACTATCTGCACGATCAGATTAGTCTGGTAAGCGAGAACTTTGATTGGAAAAATTTCATTATCACAAATTACCATCAGTTCTTCAAGTTTATGGCGAATAACCACAATTTGGAAATTGTGCGACTTTCGGACCTCGACAATCCTCGGTTCTTTGAAGCGGTGCGCGACGAGACCAAGTGTTACCGCGCTGTTTTCATCGATGAAGGGCAGGATTACAAAACAGAGTGGTATGAAGTAATAACTCGCTACTTCTTAGCTCCTGACGCGGAGTTTGTCGTCTTTGGTGATGATAAGCAAAACATCTATGGCAGACCATTGGATGAGAACCGAGAGCCTGTGGTCAAGAGCGTGCCGGGCAGATGGAACCGGAGCCTAAATGCGCCAATCCGCCTACAAGGCGAAATTGCGAACCTAGCAGAGCAGTTCCAGATCTGTTTCTTCAGGGAAAAGTATGCCCTTGACGAGTTCGCTGCTCCACAATTGTCGCTAGATTTTCAGCCAGTTCTAATTCAGTACCACCACTTTGTGGACCCGTCGGCGGGCAAGGTGTTTGCTAGGATATACGAGATAATTCGTAACCGAACAATTCATCCATCGGATGTAGCCATCGTCTCACCCCGAGTTGAGGTTCTTAGAGAAATCGATTTCCGATTTAGACACGAATTGCATGAAAAAACGACAACAACCTTTGAAACGCGAGAACAATACGAACAGTTGTCGCGCAAAATCGGGAAGCAGGCTGAAAAACTTCAGGAAGAATTGGAGAAGATTCGTAGGAATAGAAAGAATCACTTTTGGATGGGTACGGGCACGGTAAAGCTTTCCACAATCCATAGCTTCAAGGGATGGGAAGCACGTTCATTGTTTCTTATAATTGAGGAGAGAATGATACCGAACACGAATTTGCAACTGATGAACTCATCTACACAGGTTTGACTCGCGCACGCCTGAATCTTTTTATTTTTAACTTGGGTAATTCGCGATATGACGGCTTTTTCCGACAGCACGTAAAGGAGTGTTACACAGTATAAGAATAACGACGTTTCATGGGGCTTGAGACAATTTGGAGGACGCTGATATGACCTTCCGTGAGATGAATTTGCGGGTGTTTCGGGGTGAGCCGCTGCCGCATGTGTTCTTCCAGCCGCGCATCGAGCCCTGGTACGCCTGGCACAAACAGTTTGGAAAGCTCCCCGCCCGCTATCGCGAGATGAGCCTGCTGGAGCTGTTCGACGACCTGAAAGTCTCCATGCGTTACGTCCATTACTACACGGGAATGCCGGACCCGGTGGTGCGGCAGTTCTCTCCGGAGGTAAAAGTGCGTCATCACTGGGGGGAGCAAGAGGCTTATGTGGCTTACGAGACGCCTTATGGTGACCTGGTGGAGCGATACGCCCGCACCTTAGACGATACCTGGCGCACCGTGCAGTTCGCCGTGCGAACCGTAGACGACCTGCGCGCCCTGCGCTGGCTTTATCAGCACAGCACCTACACCTTCTCGCGCGAGAACTTCCAGCAGGGAAGCGAGTTCGTGGGCGAGCGCGGGGAACCGCAGTTCTGGGTACCCAAAAGCCCCTATCAGGCTCTGGCGCAGATATGGATGCGACTGGAGGATCTTATCTACGCGCTGACAGACTGCCCGCGCGAGGTGGAGGAGACCATGCGCGCGATTGAAGACTCGTACGACGTGCTCTACGAACAGATTATCGCCAGCGGCATGGTGCACATCGTGAACTTCGGAGAAAACATCCACGACAGTCTGCTCTCCCCGCGCTACTTCGAGTGCTACCTCGTTCCGTTCTGGGAGAAGCGGTCGGGGCAGCTGCGCAAGGCAGGCATCTTTACGCACGTGCATATCGACGGCTACTTCCGCTCGTTGCTGCCGTATCTGAAGGACCTGCCTTTCGACGGTCTGGAGGCGTTAACACCCCTGCCGCAGGGCGATGTGACGCCGGAGGAAATCAAAGAGCATATCGGCGATAAGGTCTTGCTGGATGGCATCCCGGCGATTCTTTTCCTGCCACCGTTCACGCGCGAGCAGTTGATGGAGATGGTGGAGAGGCTGGTGAAGCTCTTCCACCCACGTCTGGTACTGGGCATCTCCGATGAGCTACCCGAAGGAGGTGGAGAAGAACCGATGGAGCGCGTGCGGATGATCGCCGGGTGGTGCCTGAGACACTGAACCTTGCTCCGCAAAAGTGCCGTGTGCTACAATGGGTTCCGGTGAGGTCCGATGAGCCAGCACGCGCCGCCATTACAAAAGGATTGGACTCAGGACGAGTGGCTTTCTCTTCCTGAAGGCCCCCCGTATTACGAGTTAGAAGGAGGCAGGTTAGTCCTCATGCCTTCACCACACCGCAGGCACCAGCAGGTGACTGGTCTCCTCTTTGCTCGCCTGTATGAATATTGCCGTCAGCACGGATCGGGCACGGTGGTGATGGAGGTAGACGTTGCTTTGCCCAACGGGCGGGGATACATCCCTGACATCGCTTTCGTGGCGCGGGAGCGTGGATCGATGCTGTTGACGCCGGACGGGAAAGTGCGTGGGGCGCCCGATTTGGTAGTGGAAGTGCTGTCTCCGTCTACACGCCTGCGCGACCTGTTCACAAAGCTGGAGGGCTATCAGGACGCAGGTGTACGCTTTTACTGGGTCATCGATCCTGAAACCCTGCTGATTGCCGAGTACGAGCTGACTCCCGAAGGCTACGTCTTGCGCAGCCATGTGGAAGGTGATGCCGTCTTCCGCCCGCGTCTTTTCGAGGGACTGGAACTGAAGCTGACTGACTTGCTTGGCGACTAAGGCGGGATTGCGGGATAAGTCGCCGTCGCCGATTTGCCCATCCCCCGTTTGCCGTGAGCAGGATAGTTACACGTTCCCGACCAAATAGATTAGGTATGCAAAATAATCACGGAGGTGGGGACAGTGGTGCCTGAAGAATGGGAGGTCATCTCTCGCGCGACGCCCGAACAGGTGCGTTTTTATCAGGAGCACGGCTACGTGAAGCTGGGACGCCTCTTCACGCGGGAAGAGCTGGACGCGCTGCGCGACCATGTCGACGGTATGATTGCTTCGCTGCCGCCCGGCAAACGCCCGGAGGAGCTGGATGTGCCACACTTTGAAGACCCGTGGCTGTTTCGTTATCTGGCGCATCCGCGCGTGCTGGATGTGGTAGAGTGTTTCATCGGACCCGATATCGTTCTGTGGAGTAGCCACGTCATTGCGAAGCCCGGCGGGGATGGTAAAGCTGTACCCTGGCATACCGACGGCGACTACTGGGGCAGTCGGCTCTCCCCAATGGAGGTCATCACCTTATGGTTAGCCGTCGACGAGTCTACCCCCGAAAACGGCTGTATGCGCGTTATTCCCGGCTCGCACCGGTGGGCGCATCCCGGAAGAGATGCGTATCGCCCGGTGGATATGACCACACATGTGTTTTCCTCAGAGCTGGAGGGTGTTGACACTTCCCAGGCCGTGGATGTGGTGCTGGCAGAGGGTGAGTGCAGTGCCCATGATGCCTGGACCGTGCACGGCTCTGCCCCCAACACGTCCAGCAAGCGACGATGCGGCTACACCATGCGATACATGCCCGCTTATGTGGTACATCACGACCCGCCTGGCACGCATCGCATTTACCTGTTGCGGGGCAAAGACCGAACAGGCGGCAAAAACATTTACACGCCGGTACCCGAGCTTTAGCCGAGTGCCACCTGACGCACAATCTCCAGCACCCAGAGGGCGGTCTTCTCCAGGTCGGAGATGCGACAGCACTCGTCGTGGGTATGCACCTTATCCATGCCCGTGCTGAGCACGACGGTAGGGATGCCTTTGGCGTTAAACACATTGGCGTCGCTGCCGCCGCCCGCCAGTTTCGCCTCGTAGGGAAGCCCTAATGCGAGCGCGCTCTCACGGGCGACCTGCACGACCGGAGCGTCTTCGGGGAGGCGATATGCCTCATAGTGACGCGATGTTTCTACCTCCACCTGCGCACCCATTGCCTCCGCTTCCTCACGGAAGCAGGCTATCATGTGCGCTATCTGCGCTTCCAGCTTTTCGCTATTGTGGCTGCGCGCCTCGGCGCGGATTTCCACCTCCGGGCACACCACGTTAGTCGCCTGTCCGCCGTGAAACGAGCCGATGTTGGCAGTGGTCTCCCCGTCGATGCGTCCCAGCTTCATGCGGGCAATCGCGCGCGACGCCGCCACAATCGCGCTGATACCCTGTTCAGGAGCAGCTCCGGCATGGGCGGCACGTCCTATCACGCGCACCGTCAGGTGGTCGTGGGTGGGGGCACCCACAACCACTTTACCCACAGGCGGTCCCGTATCCAGCACGAAGCCCATCGTGGCGTTGACCCCTTGCAGAGGCAGGTGCTTCGCCCCCAGCAGACCAATCTCTTCCGCCACGCTGAGCAACAACCAGATTTCCCCGTGCGGAAGGTTGTTTTCCACGATACACTGTATTGCCTCCAGCAGCGGGGCGAGTCCCGCCTTGTCGTCCGCGCCAAGAATACTGGAGCCGTCGGTGCGGATCAGGTCGTCTTCCACGATTATCTGCACGTTCGGATTGGGCTCCACCGTATCGAAGTGCACGCTGAAGAAGATGGGGGGCACACCGGGCACGTTTGCGGGCAGCCGGGCGATGACGTTGTTCGCATTCCCGCCAATCTGTTTGCCTGCCTCATCCTGTTTGACTTCCAATCCCAGGCGAATCAAGCGGGGTATTACAGCCGCGATGATTTCCGATTCCTGTTTGGGCGGGCTGTTGATGCGACATAGTGCCAGGAAATCGTCCACCAGCCGCTGGGTGTTGACCATTGTGCTACCTCCTAACGGGTGATGGTGATTTTGCTCAGCCCACGCGGGCGGTCCGGGTCGTAACCGCGCGTTTCTGAGAGATGGAACGCGAATAGCTGACCCACCACGATGTAAACCAGAGGGCTGATACGCTCGGCAATATCACAAGGCAGCACTACCATGCGGGTGGCTAAACGCAGTATCTCCGGGTTACAGGAAATCACCACAATCTCTGCGCCACGCTCTCGCAGTCTTGCCGTCAGCTGGAGCATCGTCGCGTATGCGCTGCCGTTGGGGGCGTATACAAAGCAGGGGAATCCTGTATCCACCACGGCGATGGGTCCGTGCATGAAGTCGGCGGCAGAATAGGCGCGTGCAATCACGTAGCCTGTCTCCATCATTTTCAATGCCGCTTCGTGCGCAGTGCAAAAGTTGTATCCGCGTGCCAGCACCATGCAGGCAGACATATAGCGATAACGCTCGGCGAGCAGTTCTATCTCTTCCTCCATCGCCAGCACCTGCTCCATTCCCTGTGCCGCATCTTCGATGTCTTCACCGATACGCGACCGTCCCGCCAGAGCATCCACCAGCAGGGCGATATTCGCCAGTGTGGCGGTGTAGGTCTTGGTAGCGGCGACACTGCGTTCCTCGCCTGCATGACACAGCAATACATGCTCAGCTACCTGCGCCAGCTCGGAGCTGGGGTCGTTGGTGATAGCCGCTGTCAATGCCCCCGCGGCGCGAGCCGCGGAAACCACCTCCACCACGTCCTGCGCCTTGCCGGACTGGCTGATGCCGATGACCAGCGCGCGAGAGAGGTTGAGCTGCCCGTTGTAAAGCGTGAAGATGGAGGGTGCCGCCGAGGCGACCGGGATGCCTGCTTCTATCTCCAGACGGTATTTGGTGTAAAGTGCTGCGTTGTCCGAGGTGCCTCGAGCGCTAATCATCGCAAACTGGATGCCCCTGTCGCGGATTGCCTGCGCCAATGCCTGTGCAGAGCGCACACTTTTCTCCGCCACAGTGCGAATCACCTGGGGTTGTTCGTGTATTTCACGATGCATGTGGTGTTGTTCTGCCATGGTACTGCTCCTCAGCTCTTTTTAGAAACCGTCCCACGCCCAGTATATCGCGGGCTGACGGGGAAACATCACGTTCAGTAGGACGCGCGTCTGAGGGGGAACAGGTTCGGGAAGTTCCTCCGCACCGACCAGCCCGAAAACCAGACCCAGAAACTGCGCCTGCGTTATTGCCACTTCGGGCAGGGCATTTGCATCCCGCGTCACCTCATCGCCCGCCGCCCTCAAACCTATTGTGCCCGAAGGCAGGCGGAGCCGCACCGTACCTTTAGCACCCACTGCCTGTATGCGCCGGGATAACTCGGGTAAGAGTTTGTTTACCAGCGGCTGCAGACGTATCACGCGCACCATCGGCAGGTACTCGTGCCACGTAAAACGATGGAACAGGTTGCGTACAACGCCCATCAATGCAGGATCTCGGGGAATATGCAGACGCGCCTGGGTCACCTGGCATTCCGCAGCCAGCCGCGTGACGTGCAGCATGAGTGCGAACACACACTCACTGTATGCAGGTAGCCAGCCCACTTCCGTGACCGAGAGGCTTTCGCCTATCGGGGCAACAATATATCCCACCACTTTGCCAGCAGCCTCTGCCACGTAGACATCCGGCGGCGTGCGTTCTTCCCACCCTGTCCAGCCGCGTAGGTAGGCAGGGGAACGCACTACGGTGAAGCTGCGTCCCGCATTACACTGCTCATAGCACGCGCACAACGCCTCGAGGTCAGCGTCGGCAAGCGGACGGACACGGTATCCGCCTTCGGGGAGAGGAAGCTCGGGGCGGATTTCGGCGTGCATCACTTTTACGGGCAGATTCTCCCATCCCAAACGTGCATAGAAGCCGTGAATGCCCGTGAAGAGCATCGAAAAATCGAAGCCGTCGTTCTCCATCACGGTGATGGCATCGCGCAGCAGCTGGGTGGAATACCCCCTCGAACGGTAGGCAGGGACCGTGCCCACGTTAGCGATGCCACCCAGTGTCAACGTCGCCTGCCCAACGCGCACCTCTCGCCGCACAATCTGTACCGCCGAGACCATCCGCTTGCCCTCGAAGGCACAACGCGTGTATTCGGGATGGAACCAGGGGTCGCCCGTGAAATACTTGCGGAAATACTCACGCGGGGTGTCCGAGAAAGCGGCATCCCAAACGTCCAGGCACGCCTCGAATTCATCGGGATGGATCGCTCGGAAAGTAACTTCCATTGCTCACTCCAGATGCATGGCAGCGCGTACTTCTTTCATTGTTTCGCTGGCAACCGCACGTGCTTTCTCTGCTCCTTCCTTCAGGATGCGCTCCAGCTCGCCCGCTTTCGCCAGCAGTTCCTGTCTCCGGTGACGCAGTGGGTCCAGCGCGGTATTCAGGTTGCTCGCCAGCTGCATCTTGCAATCCACACAACCGCGTTGTCCGGCGCGGCATTCGCTTTCGATGGTCTGTATCTCTTCCTTGCTGTATATCTGGTGCAGGGCGAAGACCACGCACCCTTCGGGGTGACCGGGGTCGTTCTTGCGAATCTTCTGAGGATCGGTAAAAGCCTGCCTTACCTTTTGCGTTACGGTCTGGGCATCGTCAGAAAGGTAGATGGCGTTATCGTAAGACTTGCTCATTTTGCGCCCATCCAGCCCCGGCACACGCGCGGCTGGCGTCAGTAGCGCCTGAGGTTCGGGAAATACTTCGCCATAGAGATAGTTAAACCGTCGGGCGACTTCCCGCGTCAGCTCCAGATGGGGCAGCTGGTCTTCGCCCACAGGCACCACTTGCGCCTTGTAGATGAGGATGTCCGCCGCCTGCAGCACCGGGTAGCCCAGCAAGCCATAGGAGACAGACTCCAGCTGCAGGTTCTCGCGCTTCTCCTTGTAGGTAGGGACCCGTTCCAGCCAGCCCAGCGGGGTAATCATCGAGAAGAGTAGGTGCAGTTCGGCGTGCTCTTTGATGTGAGACTGTACGAAGATGGCGCACTTTTCGGGGTCCAGCCCCGCAGCGATATAGTCGATCGCCACTTCGCGCACGTTGTGCGGTATCTCTTCGGTGCGCTCGGCGAGTGTTGTCAGCGCGTGCCAGTCTACAATGCAGAAATAGGAATCATACTGGTGCTGCAGCTGCACCCAGTTGCGCAGCGCGCCCTCCAGATTGCCCAGATGCAAAACGCCAGTCGGCTGCATTCCGCTGAGAAGGCGGGGTTTGGACATCAAGCGTGCTACCTCCCGAGAAACAGGTTCATCACACGCATTATAACGGAATGACACGGGGTATGCAAGGGCAGGTAAGAAAGCGGTTTTTTGAGGGAATTTGTGGAAAAATGTTGCGAAATCTCTTGACATCAAGGAAACACCTCTGTTAAGATATTGTTGCGTAACCGATTACGCGAAAATTTCAAGGAGGGTGTAAGCACAATGAAACGACGCGCATTCACGCTCATCGAGCTGCTGGTGGTTATCGCGATTATCGCGATACTGGCAGCCATCCTGTTCCCTGTGTTCGCACAGGCACGGGAGAAAGCACGTCAGACCTCGTGTTTATCCAATCTCAAGCAGCTGGGGCTCGCGATTGTCATGTATGCGCAGGACTACGACGAGAAGTTCCCGAATGCGGGCAGCTGGGAGTGGTGGGAGTGGCAGGCCGAGCATGATAATCCCGCTACCTTCCCGGGAGGCATCGTCTTCCGTCTGCGCCCCTACGTGAAGAATATGGGCATTTTCGCCTGCCCAAGCGACAACGGCGCGCCGCTGACCTGGTGGGGCATCAATGTGCCCAATATGTGGAGCCCCGACTGGACGGGCAAAACCAGCTACGAGTATTACGCCAAGCCTGCCGCGATGTTCTGCTGGATGCCTGCACTGTGTGATAACGGTACCCGGCGTTGCGACAACGGACTGTCTATTTACGTGATTACCAACTGGGATAGCTGCTCCGGCTATCACTCGGGCGACAGCCGCTCGCTGGCGTCGGTGACCAACCCCGCCGAGAAACCCACCATCGGAGATTTGGTATACTATCACATGACGGGCCGCACAGCAGGAATGTCGCGCAAGAACGCGGCTTACGCCGACGGGCATGCCAAGTTCCAGAACGGCGACAGGCTGGACTACTTCGAGCGCGCCGCACCACTATAAGGAGAAGAGGTGATGTCACCCTTGAAGCGTGAAATCAGCCCGCTGACGGCGGTGGTGATCATCGGGCTGGTGCTGCTCGTGGTGGTCGTGCTGGGCTGGTGGTCTACCCGTCCCAAAAACCCTCCGCCACCGGGGATGCAACAGCCGCCACCCGAAGTGCTGGAGGCGATTAAACGCTCCAAAGAGCAGTGGGAGCAACAGCAGAGAAATATGCCGAGATAACTCTGATGTCCGAACCCGCATGGGTTCGGACATCAGAATCGTGAGGACTGCGCATGAAAAGACTTCGTGCCGATATGGATATGATTGCCCGGGAAGTGGGGGTGTCTAAAACGACCGTCTACCGCGCCCTGCACAATAAGGGCAGGATACACCCCGAAACCCGTGAGCACATTCTTCGTGTCGCTCAGGAGCTCGGTTATCGCCCAAACCTGGTCGCCAGAAGCCTGCGGATACAGAAAACCTCGACCGTCGGTCTGGTCGTCATCGGTCTCACCGGCTGGTTCTACTCGCACATTCTGGAAGGCGTGGACGGCGTAGCGCAGGCAAACCAGTATGGCGTACTGCTCGCCTGCTCCTACGGCTACCCCGAGAGGGAACGAGAAATCATTCAGATGCTGCTGGACAAGCGGGTGGACGGATTGATTGTAGCCCCCGCAGACCCCGAAGAGAACAGAGATTTCTACGAGGAACTGCTGGTATTACAGGTGCCTGTGGTGCTGATAGACCGCTACATTCCCGGTTTGCCGATTGATTTTGTAGCGACCAACAATGAACTGGGCGGCTATCTGGCAACCCGACATCTACTGCAACTGGGCAGGCGACAGATTGTGTTTGTATCGAACGGGTCACGGGAGCGGCGTGCGACTTCGGTCGTCGGGCGTTTTGCAGGTTACCAGCGCGCCCTTGCCGAGTGCGATATCTGTCAGACTATCGAACTTGGTCCTGGCTTGCCCGACATCTTGCCGGAAGAGGAGTACGCCTACAATGCGGTCAGCCACTATCTGGATCAGGGCGGGACAATGGATGGCGTTTTCGCGGTGAACGACGATGTGGCTTATGGCGCCATCCGTGCCCTGCAAACACACGGTATCCGCGTGCCGGATGATGTTTCCGTAGTCGGCTTCGACAATCAGGACACCAGCAAATTCTTCCTGCCCCCGCTCACTACGGTAGCACAGCCGATGCGGGAGATAGGTCAGCAGGCTGCGTCCCTCTTGCTGGAAAGGATACACAAAGGCAGGGCGACGCCGCAACAACAGACTCTTCTGGCTCCACATCTGGTGGTCCGGCAATCGTGTGGAGCCCAGCACCCGACAAACGAGGCGTAACAGCGTCGTTGTTCATAACACGCGGCACCGCTTGACAACAGGAAGTGGAGTATGTTATGATAAATATGCGACAACGATTACGCAACAGAAGGAGGTTTCAACTGTGTCCAGACGCGGCTTTACCCTGATCGAATTGCTCGTGGTCATCGCGATTATCGCGATTCTCGCGGCAATTCTTTTCCCCGTGTTTGCCCAAGCACGGGACAAAGCCCGGCAGACTGCCTGCCTGTCGAACATGAAGCAGCTCGCTACCGCCATGGCGATGTATGCCCAGGATTATGATGAGACCACGATTTTGCTATGGTGGTTTCCACAGCCGGACGGTAGTGCCATCCATTGGGTGCAGCGCATCTACCCATACGTGAAAAACAACGGGGTGTTTTTGTGCCCCAGCGCACCTCGTGTCAATCCGACAGACATGACTCGCACCGACAACGGTGCAGCAGGTCCCGCTTACGCGGGCAACTGGCATGTGGGATGGGGTGTATCGCTCGCCGCCTATGAGCGTGTGGCTGACGCGATTATCATCGGCGAGACCGGCGTGAACGACTGGAACGGTAACGGCAGTCTGATTCGCGCAGCATCGACCATGAACCCCTGGCACCACAACGACATCGGCGGTGGGTTCCCTGACTGGGCGTCGGTGCGCTGTCAGCAGAGATACGATGCCTTCCATCCGTATGCGGCTTCGCGCGGGCAGTCAGGTTTTGCCATCCACTGGCGCCACGCGAACGGCGCGAACTTCGTGTTCGCAGACGGACACGCCAAGTGGATCCGACAACCCGGGCTGAAGCCAGAGAACTTCTATCCGGGCAATCCTCCCAACTACGCATACGAAGACCCTGCCAACTGCTCGACACTATAGCGGTCATGTCATGCGGCTGGTCAGGAGGGTACTCCTCCTGACCTTTTTGTGATTCGTTCTGCCCTGCGAACAGCGCTGGTTGACAACGCCTTCCTTCATGCGCATAATACCCGTATGAACATCATGGCTCTGTACGAAAACCTCAAAGCCGCAGTGGAAGCGGAAATCATCGCCCAACAAGCGGATAAAGCAAACCTCAAAAGCCTGCGTGCCGTGTGGGCAGAGCGAATCCGCCAGATGGAAGAAGAGAGGGCTGTGTACCGCTTTGAGACCGCCAAACAGGTACACCCGTCTCTGGAAGACGCCCCTGTGGTGGTAGATACAGGCGAAGTGGAAGTACCGGGCGAGGTCATCTTTGCGCTGGGATATGAGGTGCACGTGGTTACCGCCGACCTCGGCGAGTCTCTGGACGCGTGCCAGCTTTTGATCGACCTGACCTTCATTCTGGAACGGCTGCATCAGCTTCTGGAAGAGCAAATCCGGTCTCCGCACCACTTCGAGATAGCCATGGCGGAGGCGGTGCTGGGGCTTCGCCGCCTGGCGGAGGTGTCGGCAAACGGCGGAGTCTGCCATCTCCTGCGCTGTATGCAGCAGGATGCTCCTGCACACGAGCGACCGAACCCCGAGCAACGCGCTGCGATTGACCTGTCCAGCCATGCACCCGTGCTGTTTGTATGGGGTCCTCCCGGCACAGGCAAAACTACCACGCTGGCGTGGATTGCCGAGGTGTGTGTGCGGCGGGGTGAGAGCGTGTTGCTCGTCTCCAATACCAATGTGGCGGTAGACCGCGCCCTGACCAAATTACTGGATGCAGTGGGTAGCGATGGTGAATGGGCACGCAGGATGGCGCAGGGTGCAATATTGCGTCTGGGTATATCGGAATTGCCTCTACTCCAGCCGTTACTGCTGAGCAGTCATCTGGAGCGGCTCGGAACAGCCAATGAGTCTGAACACAACCGCAACAGAGGCGAACACAGCTCCCAAAACGAGAGACGACGCCTGATAGAAAAGGCGCAACTGATTGCCTGCACACTGGCAAAAGCCGCCACCGACCCCTACCTGCGTGAGAGACGGTTCGATGTACTGCTGATAGACGAAGGAAGCATGGCGCCTCTGCCTTATGTCGCTGCGCTTGCTGCATTGTGTCGGAAGCGGGCGGTTATCGGCGGCGATTTCCGCCAGCTGCCGCCTATCAGCGTGACGCAGGACGAGGATGCGGCACGATGGCTGAACACCGACATTTTCCAGCAAGCAGGCATCGTCGCGCCAGATGGGAGCGTGCAGCACCGCTGGAATCTGGTGTCTCTGGCGGAACAGTGGCGCATGCGAACCCCCATCTGCGAGCTGGTGAACGAGCCGATGTACGAAGGAATGCTTCGCACTCCCGAGCACCTTCACGGCAATGCGGAGGATTGCCTCTACCTTGTGGATACCGCCCCCATGCGAGCCTGTTCCGACCGCACCAGCGGGTATTCCCATTTCAACGTCGCTAGCGCGCTGGTATGCGTGGGGCTGACGCAGCGCCTGCTGAGCGAAAACCCCTTTGCACGCATCGGCATCGTGACTCCGTATAACGCACAGGCATCTCTGATACACGCCATGCTGCTGGATTGCGACCTCGCGCATGAGGTGCGTGTGGCTACCGTGCACCGATTTCAGGGCGAGGAGAGACAGGTTATCCTTTTTGATTGTGTAGACGCCCCGCCTTTCGGTTGGGTGGGGCATTTCCTGCGTGGCAGTAGCCCCGCCGAGGAGAGCACACGCCTGCTGAATGTGGCGGTGACGCGGGCACAGCAGCAGCTCTATCTGGTGGGTGATGCCGGATATCTGGAGCGCAAGCTGCCCCCACAGGCTTTGCTGCGGTATATCCTGCAGAGCATCCGCGATGGGGGAACGGTGACAGATGGTTCACGTTTTGCCGGTGTAGCTCTGGATAACAATCGCCTGTGGCGATGGGTGGGCGAAACCGATTTTGCCCAAATGCTTCAGCAAGACCTGCGTGAAGCGATGCGGGGAAGGGGGGGCGTTACGGTTATGGAGCCTCTGCTGCACCGCGACGACGGAGAAACGCTGGCAGACTTATTGCTGAACCTGCTGCGAGCAGGCGTGGATGTAACCATTCTGCACGCCGAAGAGGCAGACCTGCACGAGCGAACCGTGCATTTGCGTCAGGCTGGGGTGCGGCTCACCGCTCTGCGCCTGCCGCAGGGCAGGCAGGGGTTTCAGGACTGGTGCGTTTTTATCGGAAGGCAGGCAGTGTGGTGGGGCAGCGTGGTGATGCCGTATCGGGGTGCGGCGTTCGTGAGAGTGGCTTCTCGGGCGACCATGAACGAGCTGCAGTTTCTGCGCCGCCCGCGTTCCGGGGTATAGGTTTTGACAACGGCGTCAACTGAGGTTATAATAAAGGTGTGAGTGCGCCCCCGTAGCTCAGTGGATAGAGCGCCGGCCTCCGGAGCCGGGTGCGGAGGTTCGATTCCTCTCGGGGGCGCCATTTTATTGCTTCCGTCTTCCGCTGCAGGCGCTTTTCAGTTATAATCTTAGTGACGCAATTCAGCAGAAAGGGGTCGGTTCATGGCACGTCCTGATGGGCGCGGCTCACAGGAGCTGCGTCCCCTGCGTTTAACGCGGGGGGTGATGAAGTACGCGGAAGGTTCTTGCCTGATTGAAGCAGGAGATACCCGCGTGATTTGTACTGCCTCAGTAGAGGACCGCGTCCCGCCTTTCCTCAAAGGTACGGGAACGGGCTGGGTAACGGCAGAGTACGGGATGCTACCTCGTTCCTGTCGCCAGCGCACCCCGCGCGAGATTACCAAAGGTGCTCCGGGCGGACGCACCATGGAGATACAGCGGCTCATCGGACGCGCGTTGCGCTCGGTGGTGCAGCTGGAAAGCCTGGGAGAACGCACTATCACTATCGACTGCGATGTCCTGCAGGCAGATGGGGGCACGCGCACCGCATCGATCACTGGTGGTTTCGTGGCGCTGGCGGAGGCTCTGCACTGGATGCGCCAGAAGGGCATGATGAAGCACATGCCTCTAAACGACATCGTAGCGGCGGTGAGCGTGGGGGTGGTCGGTGGCGCAGACCTGCTTGACCTTTGCTACGATGAGGATTATCAAGCCTCAGTGGATATGAACGTGGTGATGACGGGCAAGGGCAAGTTTGTGGAGGTGCAGGGTACGGCGGAAGGTTTGCCCTTCGGTAGAGATCGACTCAACAAATTGTTGGACCTGGCGCAGCAGGGATTGGAGCAAATTTTTAAGATACAGCGCGAGGTGCTGAAAGACATTCTGTAAGATGGAACGAGAACTGGTCATTGCCACCAACAACCTCAAAAAGTTCCGCGAGATGAACGCCCTGCTGCAGGTGCTGGAGGAGGACGGCATCGCGATCAAGTCGCTACGGGATTTCCCCGCGTATCCTGAGCCCGAGGAAGACGGGGATGACTACATTACCAATGCCCTTGCCAAGGCACGTGCAGCCGTAGCGCAAACGGGCAGGGTCTGCATTGCCGACGACAGCGGGCTGGAGGTAGACCACCTCGGCGGCAAACCGGGGGTGCATTCCAAGCGGTTTGCAGGGGAAGATACGCCCTGGGAGGTCAAAATCTCCAAACTGCTGGAGCTGCTGGAAGGTGTCCCGCAGGAACAGCGGGGAGCGCGGTTTAATTCGGTAGTTGCCATCAGCACTCCATGGGATGCTGAGTATACTCTGCGCGATACCTGTCGCGGATGGATTTACTGGGAACCCCGCGGCGAGCATGGCTTTGGCTACGACCCCGTGTTTTACCTGCCCGAGCTGGGCTGCACCATGGCGGAGCTACCGATGGAGCAAAAGAATCGCATTAGCCACCGCGCGAAGACCCTGTCGGCAGCGATACCGCTACTGAAATGGGTATTTCGCGTGGGGTAAAATACTCATGGCAGGAGTGATTGATGGACATGACGGTACAAGATCTCCATGATTTAATACGTCTTCTGGAGGAGCATCCGGACTGGCGTGCGGAACTGAGACGGGTTCTTTTGAGCAGCGAGCTGCTAGAGTTGCCCGAGCTCGTCCGCGAGATTGCAGCGATACAACGTCGGCATTCGGAGCTGCTGGAACAACACTCGCGTGAGATTAGCGAGCTGCGAGCGCTCGTGATGCAACTGATTGAAGCCCAACGGCGCACCGAACAGCGCGTAGAAGAGTTAGCGGAAGCCCAACGGCGCACGGAAGAGCAGATAGCGGCTTCTCGTGCGGAGACGGATGCACGCTTCCAGGAGTTGGCGGAGGAGATACGCCGTTTGAGCAGGACGGTAGACCGGCTTGCGGAGTGGCAGCGGGGTGAATCTGGGCGTCGCGAAGGCGAACAGTACGAGCAACATACCCTGCGACGCGCTCCGAACCTCTTCGCCGGCGGCGAGGGAGGTAACGCGATTGAGTTCAGCGTGCGGCGTCGTATCTCAAGGTGGCTGCAGCCCTACTATCAAGAACAACAGATGCCGGAACCTCTTGCCGACCCGCTGCTGGCTGATATTATCTGGTGGAAGGGAGACGAGGTCGTGGTCGCCGAGGTGTCGCAGAAAGTGAACGGGCAGGACGTTCGTCGTGCAAAGCTTCGGGCAAACACGCTGCGTGAGGTGGGCGTTCAGGCTATACCTGTCGTGATTGGTGAGGAGTGGGCAACTCCCGAGTCGCAGGCGCTGGCGCAGCAAGAAGGCGTGGAGTGGATGGTAGGCGGGGGCGTCTCACAGGGCTTCCTTCGCTTCCGGCGTCTTCCCTCTGAACCACCATCTGAAACCATTTGATGGAACCCACTGGCTGCAAACGGTGTCAGAGATAGAGATGGAACAGGTTGCAGCAGGCAGTGGGTTGTGCTATACTGAAACCGTCCCCATCACATTTTCAGGTAGCAGGGTGGTGCATTGTCCGTCATTGAAGCGGTATTCAAGCCGTTACTGGTGACCCTAAGCGAGCTGGATGTGGCATCCACGCTGGTGTTGCTGGTAGACATCCTCGCTGTAGCCTACCTGCTTTATCGCCTCATCCTCCTGGCAAAGGGCACCCGCGCGTGGCAAATCATGTCCGGGCTGTTCCTTTTCTTCCTGCTGATGTATATCAGCGGTAAGCTGGGCTTAACCACGCTCAACTGGCTGATGCGTCAGGTGCTGCCCCTGGGGCCTGTAGCGCTGGTTATCCTCTTTTATCCCGAGCTTCGCCATGTGCTGGAGGAGATGGGACGGCTTGGCTTCTGGGGACAGAGTATCAACCCTACGGGACGCGAGAACCTGACGGCTGTGGTCAATGAGGTGGTACGCGCCGCCACCGAGATGGCACGACAGAAAATCGGCGCGCTTATCGTGTTTGAACCGTATCCTTCGCTGGACTATTATGTCTCACCGGGCGTACCCGTAGATGCGAAGGTCAGCGCACGCTTGCTGACCTCTTTGTTTTACCCGGGCAATCCGTTGCACGACGGTGCTGTTGTTATCTGTGGCGACCGTATCGTCGCGGCGGGTTGCACTTTACCCCTGACGGAGAACCCGATGATTGACCAGAACGTGCACATGCGCCACAAGGCGGCAATAGCGGCGTCGGAAAGGGGTGCGGTCGCGCTGGTGGTTTCGGAGGAGACGGGCATCATCTCGGTTGCTTTTTCGGGAAGGTTACAGCGCGGTTTCCGCGAGGACACCCTGCGCGAGCGGCTGATAAACCTGCTCTCCGCACAACCTCCCAGACAGGCGCTGGAGAGCCTGCGCCAGACCATGCGCTGGCGTCCTGCGTGGACCTTTGGTCGACGGCAGCAGGAGCAATCTGCGCGGACGGGGAGGAGGTAGACAGTCATGTGGCGTGTGCTCCGCGAAAACATCCCGGAGAAGCTGATGGCACTGAGCAGTGCGATACTGATATGGCTGTACGTCAACGCGGAAAGGAACCCCACCATCACCCAGCGGTTCACAGTGGATGTAGAAGTACGGCATTTACAAAACGGCTATGAGCCACCGACAGTGAACCCCTCGCAGGTAACGGTGGTGCTAACCGGCATGCGCAGCAGTGTGGAACAGATTGCCCCCCGTGGCATCCGTGCAACGGTAGACGTATCTGGGTTAACCGAAGGTAAGCAACGGTTGCCGGTGCAGCTCAACCTGACCAGAGACCTGCTGCAAGACGTACAGGTGGAGATTATCCCGCCGACAGTGCAGGTAACCCTGACCAGGCGCATCAGTAAGACATTCAAGGTGGAGTGTCTTTTCGTGAATGCACCGCCCGAAGGTTATGTTTACCTCTCGCCAGTGGTGTATCCCGAGACGGTGGTGGTCTCCGGTGCACGGGAGCAGGTGAATCAGGTACGGCGGCTCATCGTGAACGCCGTTCCCCAAAAGATGGGTGACGAAGTGGATGACGACCTGCCGGTGGTGGCACTGGATGCCGAGAACCGTCCAGTTAGCGGTGGCGTCACCATTCGCCCCTCTCATGTGCGGGTGGTATTGAAGCTGGCGCCGGTAAGCCTGACCAAGACCGTGCTGGTGACCCCGGTCTGGAAGGGCAAACCCGACCCCAGTGTTGCCATCGAGGAGATTGTGCTGGAGCCTCGCACGGTGGTCATTTCGGGTAAACCTGAGGTACTCGCCCAGGTACACAGCGTGGAAACGGAACCCATTGACATAGATAACCTCACATCCGATGTCACCAGGAGCGTCGCTCTGCGTTCGGTGGAGGGCGCACAGTTAACCACGACGAACGTGCGTGTGACGGTGCGCGTGCGCAAGCTGCCGGAACGCCCGACGCCGTGAACTCCGATGCGCGTGTTGCATCTGGCGCGTCCAGCAGCGGGTGGGGTGTTGCGCTTCTTGCAGAACGTGGTGCCCCGTCTGGAAAGGGAAGGGATAGAGTGCGCTGTTGCCTGTCCGCTGTCCATGCATCCCTCGCTGTCTTCTTTACACACCCTGCGCTGGAACATCTCAGACCGTCCACAGATGCTGACTGACCTGCACTGCGCCTTGCTGGCAAGAGGCTGGCAAAAGCATTATGACCTGCTTCACGCACACGGATTGCGGACGGTGGGCGTTCTCGCGCTGGCGCCGCCTCGTCGCTGGGTTTTTACACTGCACAATCTCCCTCCCGAGCATCTGGCTCCCTCTGTGCGCTGGCTTCTCAACCGTGCCGCTAACTCCGCGCAACGGGTTCTGGCGGTTTCAAGGGCTGTGCGCGATGCGTGGCTGCATCATTTTCCTCGATCAGCGTCAAAGTGCGAAGTGATATACGGAGGCGTCGACGTAGATGCCATACATGCTCACGCAGTGGACATACAGGTCGCCAGGCAGCAGTGGAACCTGCCCGCTGATGTTCCCGTTGCCTTGTGCGTTGCGCGGTTGATGGAGGACAAGGGGGTAGATATCCTGCTGAAGGCACTGGTGCACGCGCACGGATGGTTTGTGCTGATTGTGGGCGAAGGACCACAGCACCAGAGCCTCCTGCGAATGTCATTAGAGCTTGGAGTAGGAGAGCGGGCGCGGTTCGCCGGCTATCTTCCCGAGCTGGATAGCGCATGGTCTGCGTGCGACATCGCGGTGATACCTTCGCGCCGGGAAGGACTGGGTTTATTTGCCCTGGAGGCAATGGCAGCGGGGAAGCCGGTCATCGCTACGAACATTGGGGGGCTGGCGGAAATTGTTTTGCATGGTGAAACAGGCTGGCTGATACCTCCAGATGACCCCGTTGCGCTCGCGAACGCCCTGCAGCAAGCTATCTGCCAGAGACCAGTGTGGCACGATATGGGACGGCGAGGCATGGCGCACGTGAGGCAACATTTCACTTGGGAGCACACCACACAGCGTCTGCTGGATGTCTACCGTCGGCTGGCAAGTATATAGTGTGTGACCAGCAGCGCGGCAATCGTTTTGGCATCTCGGATCTCGCCGCTCAGCACCATGTCTACCGCAAGGGATAGAGGCACTGGAACAACCTCCACGCTTTCATCGTCTTCTGTGTGCTGAGCGGTTTTCTCAAGGTCTTTCGCAAGAAACACATGCAGAATCTCCTGAGAATATCCGGGCGCGAGATACTGGCTGAACAGCTTGCGCAGGGTTCCGGCGCGGTATCCCGTCTCCTCTTCCAGCTCCCGGGCGGCGCATACCTCGGACGGTTCATCGGGTTCGAGGGTGCCTGCAGGTACTTCCAGCAGCACCTCGTTGACAGCCAGCCGAAACTGCCGGATCATCAGCACAGTATCGTCGTTCAGCAGGGGCACGATGGCTACCGCGCCTCGGTGCTCCACAATCTCCCTCTGCGAGACCTTGCCGTTAGGCAGCTGAACCGTATCCACTCGCAGATTGACAACACGCCCCTGAAAAATGCGTTCGGAACGGATGACCTCTTCCTGCATCTATCCCACCTGTCTCATGGTTTGCGTTGTAGAAACCAGCTCCGCGGCATGCGCGCCTGCCGCTGCGGCAGCAAGGAAGTACTCGCGGTCCTCCAGCACGGAACGTCCCATCGTGGTCACGTGAATGTGATGTTTTCGCAGCAGGTCCAGCGCCGCTGAACCATCCAGTACCCGCACCAGGTGCTTCGCGGCGATACCATGCTCTTCCAGCTGTCCCAAAACCTCCCACAGCCGCGGGGGATTCAGCTCCGGCACAGGAACATGGCAACGAGCCAGCGTTACCTTGCTCAGCACCGTCAGCGTATGGTGGCTGACGCGATAGTGACGTGGGCGGGGGTCGGCAAAGCTGAGACGCAAGCAGGCTACAGGAATACCCTCCAGCGAGGCAACCGCGTTCAGCGCAATTCCCTGGTCGATGCCTGAGAAACCGAAGGCGGTCGCTGTGCCGGTGTTGCCTACCCCCTGCGAGACAATAGCCACGTCCGCACCCATCACATGCCGCGCGGCGAGCAGTCCGCTGTAGACGTTCACCGCCTCGATGTCGCCACCGTACGCCTGACCGACCGTGATGACACCGTGCAACAAGCCCGCTTCACTGAGCGCAGGCACCAGTCGGCTGACTCCCAGCGCAAGGGATGCCGAGTCGGTCATCACGTAAACCACCCGGCATTTTCCGCCGGTATAGTGGTGCAGGGCTGCGGCGACGGGGGCTATCTGGCTGTGCAGTCCACAGCAGACCACCGGCATCCCGTGCAATGAGCTGGCAGATTGCATGACCTCATGGTGAGGCGACGCGGGCTCTTCCACAGCCAGCACCGTGTGCTGCATGGGAGTGTAGCGCAGGCGCACGATGTGCCCGTCCATCGGCGTCGGTTCCAGTGGACGGGTGAGGTTGTGGATTACAAAGTCGTAGCCGCCGGAGCCGAGGTCCAGTTCGGTCGCTGTGGTGTTCAGCACCACGGCATCCCCCACATCTGCCACACCGGTCAGGTTGATATGGTTGAGCGCGAGGCGGACCTCCTCGCCGCTTTGCACCACCAGCTCCTGTACGCCCGCGCGCGTCTGCCGCACCTCGGTGACCGTGCCAATCGCCTTGGAAATCATGTGTCCTCCACCTCTCCCTCCGCGATGGGAGGTGCTCTATTATAGCACGTTCGCGCAGGTTTGGTAAGGGGGTAAAGGAAGAAGAGGAAGGAGGAGATGCACGGCAACCTCCTGCGCCCGGCATCTTCCTCCTTATCGCTTACACCGGATATTCTTTGCGGTTCTCGGGCATGGAGAGCAGTACAGGCTTCTCCGGAAGTACTTCAGCCAGCGCTTCGATTTCGGGTGGCCCGTCGGGAAGGGGCAGGGCAATCTGCCCGCGCTCCACTACCGAGCGAACCATCGCCATCATGATTTCGAAGCCCTTGTAGGCGTCCTCACCGTTGCAGGGGTGCACGGCGTTGTCGTCATCCAGCCAGCGTGCCATATCCTCGATGTAGGGGGGCATGTCGAGGTTGTAATCCATCGTGCCCGGTCCCTGCAGCACACCGTCTTTCGTCACGGCACGCCAGCCGCCGCCGGTGAGTACCTCCGCAAAGCCCTCCGTGCCCTGCGCGCCGATGCGCGCCTTGCGCCACCAGTAGTCCACTTCCGGCACGTCGGGCGCGCCGGCGCCGCACTCCACGATGCCGCGCACGCCGTTGGCGAACTGGATGAAGCCGCCGATGTAGTCGGGCGAGGGATGGTTATCGGAAAGTTTACCGCGCCCGCTCGCCTGCGCCATCACCCACTCCGCCTCAGCGTTATCGTTGTACCACCGCATGTAGTCAATCAGGTGAGTCAGCATGTGCAGCATCCAGCCCGTTGCGTGCCCGTATACCGTGTGCACCCGCCCGATAGCTCCACTGGCGATGATTTCCTTTACCTTCTGGTAGTGCGCGCCGTAACGGTGCTGGTGGCTGACCACCGTTTTGACGCCCGCCTGCCGCACCAGATCCATGATTTGCCGTGCCTCTCGCAGGCTCAGCGCCATCGGCTTCTCGTAGGCGATAAGTTTGACACCCGCCTCTACCGCCAGCTGTATCATCGAGTAGCGGATGTTGGGCATGGTGGTCAGGCAGAACACGTCGGGTCTGGTTTTCGCCAGTAAATCCGCTGCATCGGTGCTGGTCATAGGGTTGCCCAGCTGCGCAGCGGCAGACTGCAATTTGGCGGTGTCGATGTCACAGATGCCCACCACCTCAAAGCGCGGATTGGCATGGAAAGTGGTGGCATGGTGCATCCCGCGCTTACCCATGCCCACCACGACGACTTTATAGACCGGCTGGCTCATGCTCATCACCTATGGGTTCGCCTTGCACCATTCGAGCACTTTCTCGATGGTGTAGTCAATCTCTTCCTGATAGAGTTCCGGGAACATCGGCAGGGACACGCAGTTTGCTGCGTTCCATTCGCTGTTAGGCACGCCCCCCACGATTGCTGCCTCCTTACCCCAGGGGAAGCCCTCCTGCTGGTGGATGGCAATGGGGTAGTGGCACTTGGCGTCGATGCCGTTCTTGTTCAGGAAGTGGAGCAGGTCATCGCGCTTGCCGTTGGTGGTTTCCACCACGTACAGGTGGTACACGTGCCGGTAACCGGGCAGCTCATAGGGCAGTTTGAGGGAGGTGTCTTTCAGCGCGCTCGTATACATCTTCGCGATTTCTTGCCGTCGGTTGTTCCACTCGTGAATGTACTTCAGTTTCACGCTGAGGATGCCCGCGTGCAGGTCGTCCAGACGGCTGTTGAAGCCGAAGCTGTGCACCGAGCGTTTGAGCGAGCCATGGTTGCGCAGTCGCTTTACACCCATAGCTACGTCCTCGCGGTTGGTGATGACCGCGCCAGCGTCGCCTGGCGTGCCGAGATTCTTGTGAGCGATGAAGCTGATTGCCACCGCGTCGGAAAGCTCGCCGACCTTGAAGGTATCGCCGTGCGCATCGATCGCCTGCGCGCAGTCCTCGATAACCAGCAGGTTGTGTTTGCGGGCGATTTGCGCGATTTTGTCCATCTCCGCGCACTGCCCGTACAGGTGAACGGGGATGATGGCTTTGGTGCGCGGCGTGATGGCGGCTTCAATCTTGGTGACGTCGATGTTATTGGTCTTCGGCTCGGTATCCACGAACACCGCCTTTGCGCCCGCAATCCAGATGGCTTCCGCGGTGGCGAAGAAGGTGTTGGTGACGGTGATGACCTCGTCACCCGGACCGATGCCCATGGCCATCAGCGCAAGCCAAATCGCATCGGTGCCGGAGTTGACGCCGACCGCGTATTTCATGCCGAAGAACTGCGCGAGCTCATGCTCGAATCGCTCCAGTGTGGGTCCCGTAATATACGAACCTGTCTCCAGCACGTCCACGATGGCTTTATCGATCTCCGCCTTCAGGTTGTGGTACTGACGGACATGACCGTAGAATCCAACTTGCATTGGTGACCTCCCATCGGCTAAAGGTTGATGTTCCCACCGCAGTGTTGTAGAACGCCTGCTGTGGGGGATGTTACGTTTCGACGTCAACGCCGAGGTGTCCTGCAGAGGAGCCTCTTTGTAAAATCATTCCCCCGGGGCGTCTATCCCGCGAACCGGCTCTGCGGAGCTCACAACCAGTACATGTCCTGCAACCTCGAGCTGCAGGTTGCCATGGTTGTCAATGCCCCGTGCCACCCCTATCTCTCCGGACGGCAGACGGTAGAGGTGTCCAGCAGTAACATCTGCTTTGCGCCACTCTCTAAGCACCGGGGGGAGACCATCGCGCCTCCATACGTGCATCCAGTGGTCAACCGACCGCAACAGCTGTTGCGCCAGCGGCTCCACAGGCAACCTTCGCCCGGTCTCCAGATATACCGAAGTGGCATTCTCCCGTATCTCCTCGGGGAAGTCGCCCTGAAGCAAATTCACCCCGACCCCTGCCAGTGCCCACATCTGTTGATGGGCATCGGAAGCAGTTTCTATCAGAATGCCTGCTAGCTTGCGCCTGTTGACCAGCACGTCGTTGCTCCACTTGAACTGCACTGCCAGCCCCGCCTGTTCGCGCAGAGCATCCGCTACCGCCAGCGCGAGCACAAATGCCAGCTGCCCCGCCCGATCGGACTCCCCGACTTGAAGGGGCAGCAACAGGGTCATCAGCAGGCTTTCGCCAGGCGTATCTAACCAGCGGTTGCCGTACCGCCCGCGCCCGGCGGTCTGGTGCTCCGCCACTACCGCGCGGATTTGTACAGGCGGGCTTTGCAGGACCTCGCGCGCCAGGTCCTGCGTGGAGGGTACAGTGCCGCTGTACACTATCAGTCCGAGCTCGTTCACAAAATCATAATTCGGGTTTGGACGCGAACAACCTGCAGGCACCAAAAGACACAGGTATAATATATCCATTGAATGCTGGAGGCTGGAGAGAGGTTAGCGCATGAAGTTGATGGAAGACCTTAAGTTCAACGAGCAGGGGTTGATTCCCGCCATCGTACAGGATGCCGACAACGGCGACGTGTTGATGATGGCGTGGATGAATCGGGAGGCGTTACAACGAACCATCGAAACGGGTAAGGCAACCTACTGGAGTCGCTCACGCCAGAAGTTCTGGGTGAAGGGCGAGACGTCAGGGCACTTTCAGGAGGTTCAGGGCATTTACATAGACTGTGACGCGGATGTGGTGTTGTTGAAAGTGAAGCAGGTGGGCGCAGCCTGTCACGAAGGGTATCGCAGCTGCTTCTTCCGGCAGGTGGATACGGAGCGTGGCGAGCTGAAGGTGGTGCTGGAACGTCTCATTGACCCCGAAGAGGTCTATTCAGGTTAAGATGGGCGAACTCGCACAACGCGTGTGGAAGCGATATACCGGGGTGCCCGGCCTGCAGATTCGCGCGGTATCGCGTTTCGAGGACCTGTCTGTGGAGGCGAAGCCCAGCGTGTACGAAAACATTGACCCGGCACGCTGGAAACAGATGGAGCAAGAGGTGAAACGGCTCATCGGGCAGGAGATACGCACCGAGCTGGCAGTGTTACGCCCGAACCGGCTGTTCATCGAGGAGCGCTCGGGCTTCGGCTGGTTTCGCAGTGTGTGTGATGGAAAGGTCTGGCAGGCGCAGGTGCAGGGGGGCGCAACGAACAGGACGCCAGCGCCGCGCACGCTTTACCAGATGGCGGAAGCGCGCTATCATCGGTGGCTGGGTTTGGAAGAGCCGAACATCACCGATGTTTTGCGTCTGCTGGCTGTCGGCTCGCCACGGCTGCGCCAGAAGATGCTGGGCGCAAAGGAACAGGTTGCCGACAGAAAGAACTTCAAAACGCTCACCTGGTCGGAGCCTGTGACCTACGAGGGGATGAAAGGGCAGGGCACCATTACTTGCCTCGTCGATGTACCAACTGCGCTCATCCATCGGGTGGAATATCGATATCATGTTGCCGTGGACAAGGAGGCGTGGATGAGCATTGTTATCGGGCAACGGTGGGATAACAGCCAGATATCGAAACCGCCTCCTTCTACCCGTTTTCGTTTCGAGCAGGCGAGGGGAGCCACAAAGCGATGAACAATTTCTGGCGACTGCTGGGCTATCTGAAGCCTTACCGATGGCGCGTTATTGCGGCAGTGCTCCTCATGGGGCTAATTACCATCAGCGCAGTGCCCATGCCCCTGTTGTTCCAGTACGTTATCGACGATGTGTTTCCGAACAAGAAGTGGAGCGCGTTGACCTGGGTCTTCTGGGCGGTTATCGGTATCCATGTGTTGCGCGGAGTAGTCTCTTTCACCCTCAACTATCTCATCAACTGGCTGGGGCAGCGGGTGGTTTTCGACCTGCGCTTCCAGAGCTACCGTCATCTCAACCGTCTGTCGCTCAGTTACTATGACCAGCGCCAAACCGGCAAGATTATGGCGCGGCTTACGGGCGACATCGATGTCATCCAGTACATGATTACGGGCGGTTTTGTCACACTGATTACCGATATTGTAACTCTGGTAGCGGTCACCGGGGTTATCTTCTGGAAGGAGTGGCGGCTTGCGCTGATTACACTGGCTGTGGTTCCGCTGTATGTGCTGGTTTACAAGCTGTATCTGAAGTATATTCGCGATTTGAGTGTGCAGCTGCGCGAGAAGTGGGACGCTATGCTGGGCACATTGCAGGAGAAAATAGCCGGTATCAGCGTGGTGAAAGCCTTCGTGCGTGAAGACTATGAGACGGAGCGCTTCATGCAAACGGTGAAAGAGAACTTCGCGCTGGGCATGAAGCAGGTGCACCTGAACCGGCAGCTGGGTCTGTTCGCAGGACTGGTGCGGGCTGTGGGAACCGCAGCGGTATGGTACTACGGAAGTGTGCTGGTGCTGGGCAGGCAGCTGCAGGCGGGCGAACTGCTGGCGTTCACTTTCTATATGGGCTACCTGTATGACCCCGCCGTGCGCGTGGTTGATTTCAACATTACCCTGCAATGGGCTGGCGCGGCGATAGACCGCGTGTTTGAGGTTCTGGATACCCGCCCGGATATCGAGGATTCACCCAATGCCCGTCCCCTGCCACAGATGCGCGGCGAGATTGAGTTTCGTAATGTCAGTTTTGGATACCGCCCTGGCCAGCTGGTGTTAAAAAATGTCAACCTGCATATCCGCCCCGGTGAAGTGGTTGCACTGGTTGGTCCCAGCGGGGCGGGGAAGAGCACCCTGGTCAACCTGATCGCGCGGTTCTACGATGTAACCGACGGGCAGGTGTTGATCGACGGTGTGGATGTGCGGGACATCAAACTGGAATCCATCCGGCGTAACGTGGGCATGGTCATGCAGGAATCGCTGCTGTTCTCGGTCACTATCAAAGAGAACATCGCTTATGGCAGGCATAATGCCACCGAAGAGGAGATTGTGCGCGCTGCCAAGCAGGCAGACCTGCACGATTTCATCCTGACCCTGCCCGATGCGTACGACACCAAAATCGGCGAGGATGGGATTAAGTTGTCGGTAGGGCAGAAGCAGCGGTTATCCATTGCGCGCGCTATCCTCACCGACCCCAAGATACTGATACTGGATGATGCTACCAGCGCACTGGACAGCCAGACCGAGGCGAACGTGCAGCAGGCGCTGGAACACGTGATGCAGGGGCGCACCAGCATCGTGATTGCTCACCGCCTGTCGACGGTGGTGAACGCCGACAAAATCGTGGTGCTGGATAAGGGCGAGGTGGTAGACATCGGCACGCACGAGGAGCTGGTGAACAAGCCGGGTGTGTATCGCACACTGTATGAGGAACAGTTTAAATCGGCAGCCGACCTGTTGCTGGTCGAGTAGGAAAATTCCCTCGCCATCGCGCGATTGCCTATTGACATCCCTTGCCGTGAGCTGTATACTGTAACTAAACGAACATCGTTATAGAACGGTTGGAAACGGTCAGGAGGTCTCCGATGCGAAAAGGTTTTACCCTGATTGAGCTGCTTGTGGTTATCGCGATCATCGCGATACTGGCAGCTATTCTGTTCCCGGTCTTCGCGCAGGCTCGCTCGAAAGCGCGCCAGACAGCGTGCATCAGCCACAGCAAGCAGATCGGGCTGGCGATAATGATGTACGCCCAGGACTACGAAGAAACCTATCCGCCTTACCAGATTGTGATTCCCTGTCCGTGGCCGGATATATGCGGTACCTCACTGGTGTCCGCTGGTTATCTGTACCTCGTACAGCCCTATTCGAAGAACAATCTGTACTCGCAGTGTCCCGAGGCAAAGAAGCTGGACACCACCGGCGCGGCCGGCAAGCGATTATGGATGGAAGGACGGGTTGGTTACGGTATGGCAGTGCCGGTGCCGGGCAGCAGCGGCGCGTTTGGCGCGATGGCGCGCATAGAAGCCCCTGCGACACATCTTCTGGTCGCCGATGCTGTGCCCGATGGTCCCAGCAGCCTGCCGCTGCATAACGCATGGGGCGCTTACATGAACCACCTGTCGCCACCATTCTCTCCGACAGCATGGGGGCTGACGGGAACGTGGCAGACATGGCACCAGCGCCCGCACGGAAGACACACGGGCAAAGTGACCACCATTTTCTGCGACGGCCACGTGAAGGCGCTCCCGTTCGAGGCGCTGTATCCGGTGGATGAGAAAGTGTGCGCCCAGGGAGATGGTATGGGTTGTTCCACGCTCAATCTGCTGTCGGATCAGGCGCCCCAGCACTGGGAGCTCTGGAAGTAATCGCAGGATGGAAGGTGGGGAGGGCTTCGGCTCTCGCCGTTTTTCTTTTGTCGGCGCAACCAACGCCTCATGCTCGGGGTCTAAGAGTCAAGGGCGGGGGCAGGATACGGGCTGCACAAAGGTTGACAACACCCCCCAGTTGGTGCGATAATACCGTTGATAACGCAGGGCGAAAGGAGTGGGCCGTAGCGAATGCTCAAGCGACTTTTCCGATATATTCGCGCGCTGTTCGGCAGCCTGTTGGGACAGGTGGAAAACCCCGAGGTGATACTGGAGCAGGCGCGCGAAGAGATGCGCGAGAATCTGCTCAAGAACAAGGAGCGAGCAGTGCAGGCAATCACCGAGCGCAACCGCCTGCGCGCCGAGGTCGAGAAGCTGGAGCGTGCGTGCATAGACCTTGAGCGGCGAGCCGAAATGGCGCTGCGCAAGGGCGACCGGGAGCTGGCAAAACAGTTCCTGATGGAAAAAGCCTCCTATCAGCGCTCGCTGGAGTCGGTAAGACAGGCTCTGGCGCAGGCGGACCAGGTGGTAGAGCAGGTGAAGATTGCTATTAAGCGCGACGAGGAGCGCGTGCGCCAGAAGACGGCGGAAATTCTGGCTCAGAAGGCACGCTGGAAGAGCGCGCAGATTCAGAACTCGATCAACAAAGCGCTGGAAGGGATGTCGCTGGACGATGTGTCCCGTGACCTTGAGCGCGTGGAGGACAAAATCAGCCGCGCAGAGGCAGAAGCTCAGGCGCGTGCGGAAATGGCTCGCGAAAGCGTGACCGGACGGGTAGCCGAACTGGAAGACTACGCTGCAAGCCAGGCAGCAGAAGAGGAACTGGCAAAGCTGGAAGCGAGACTGGGACTAGCTCCAGCAGCCAGCGAAACGCAGCAGGCTCAGCCTGTTCAGGTCGACTCCAGCGAAGTAGACAGGGAGCTTCAGGAACTGGAAGCACGCCTTAAAGGAGACAGCACCACGACAACCTCTGGCTGATGATGAACCGGTTTTGGGGAGTGCTGTTGACAGGGTGGTTGGCGTTAACGGTAAGGTGTGTCGCAGAACCGCTATACGAATTCGGTTTCAATATTCGTGCGCGCATGAGAGTGGACGACAACCGCAACGCCAACCTGCTGCTGTATTCGCAGTTCGGGGAATACTCTGCTGCGCACCTCGCTCTGTACGGAGAGAACCGGCTGAGCATGTACTTTGCACAAAAGCTGCAGAACTTTGATAAACCGGTAGACCCGGACGAGGTCGAGCAAGCCTTTATCCGTTATGATGGACGAGGCTGGCGTTTTCAGGCGGGAAAGATGTGGATGCCGTTTGGGCAGGGGATGGGGGAGCGCGAGCTGGCAAAGGGTGTTCTCTTTTCTGTGCCCCTTTGGCGCAAGAACGCACTGGACATCGCGCTTGCCACCAATGGTAGCCGACGCCAACAAGGGGTGTTCTGCCGTTTCGGCTCACGATCACTGGGGGCGTCGGTCGCAGTGGGGGAGCACCTCGCGCTCAGCAAGACCGCCTTTCGCTTTATTCGCGGCGAGGATTATGAGCCTGCACTGGACACCGGCTACGGGTTGCTGGTGGGAGTGGATACGCGGCAGGTTGCTGGGTTGACCCTGTGGCAGCTGGAAGCGATTGTGGCGAGACGTGGTCGGATGATGCCGGATACGGAGTTTCTTATCGTGCAGGCGTCGGTACGACTACCTGCCGGTCTGAATCCGGTAGTGCGTGCAGAAGCCGACCGCCGCGCTGGCGAGGTGCGCTGGCTGGTATCGGTACAGCAAAACATGGGCGGTGGTTTTGTGCTCCACCCGCAGGTGGTGTTCCGACGCGCCGATTTTGAACAGGTGAACATGGAATTGAGGGCGAGTTTCTGATGGGAATCTCACGACGTATTCGGCGAATCCTCAAAGGATATATGAAAACCGCTCGTGAAAGGCTGGATGAGCTGGAGGCGGAACTGAACGCGCGCCGGGAGCTGGAGGACTTTCTGGAGCCGGGAACCGACTCCAGGGCGACTCGCGCGCCCAAAACCGGGCTGCCATCTGCGGACACCCCGGTAACTTCTGCGCCGGGCGGCTCCACACGCGCGCCGCAAGGGCAGGAGAACGCCGCAAGAAACACCGCGCAAATGTCAGCAGACCTGCTGGCACATTTCCGTCTGCTGGGTATTCCGCCCAATGCTGACCTTCGTCAAGCGCGGGAGGCGTATCAGCGGCTCATGGAACGGGCAAATCCCCAGCGCTTCCCCGAGGGCACAGACGAGCGTCGGAGGGCCGAGCAGATTTGTCAGAGGATACAGCAGGCGTATGACGCGGTCAGGCAACACCTGGACCCCACCAGCGCACGATTCGACCGCCTCGAAATCTGAAACGGCCGATGAGCACTCCGAAAACAGAAGGGTTCTCCAGATACTCCATCGCCATCTACCTGTTGTTTCTCGTCTTTTTCTTCGCTCTGGTCACGGAGGGACGTTTCATTGAACAGCGCAATATCGTCAACATTTTATTACAAAGTGCCATTAACACGATTTTAGCGGTAGGCATGACGCTGGTCATCATTACGGGTGGAATAGACCTCTCCGTCGGCTCGGTGCTGGCGTTGTGTGGACTGGTGGGTACGGATATCATGATGAACGGGCTGGTGCTTGGGGGGCGAACCCTGGTTCCAAAGCCGAACCTCGTAGTGGGTATACCTCTGGCGGTGCTAGTGTCGTGCACGCTGGGGGTGTTGATCGGCTGGTGGAACGGCTGGCTGATTGCACGCTGGAACATCGCGCCTTTCATCGTGACGCTGGCGACAATGACCATTGCACGGGGGACGGCGTTCGTGTATTCCGATGGCAAGCCCGTGGGCAATTTGCCGGAGGCGTTCAACCGTCTGGGCGGAGGCACCGGAGGCGAAGTGCTGGGAATTCCTGTTCCGGTATGGATTGCCATTATTGTGGTGTTGTGTACACTGATACTGCTGAGGACAACACAGTTCGGGCGTGCGATATACGCCGTCGGAGGCAATGAGCAGGCGGCACGCCTGTCCGGCGTGGATGTGGCAAGAGTGAAAATCACCGTGTACATGCTGTCTGGGTTTCTAGCGGGGCTATGTGGCATCGTGCAGGCAGCGAGGTTGGGCGCGGGTGACCCCAAATACGGCGAGATGTACGAACTGAACGCCATTGCAGCGGTTGTGCTGGGTGGAGCGAGCCTGGCAGGCGGACGCGGCGGTGTTGGAGGCACGGTGGTGGGCGCGATATTGATTGGCGTGCTGGATAATGGGCTGGTGATGGCAGGAGTCTCCGCGTTTTATCAGAAAGTGGTTAAAGGTGTGGTGATTCTGCTGGCGGTGCTGGGGGATGCGTGGCAACGGCGGCAGCGGTAACAGTCTGCCCCAGAATTCGCGTAATAAGACATAATATTTCTTATCGGACTTTGCATTTCCATGGTGGAGGGCGAAGTATGAAGCACTGGTTCGTTGCGCTGCTTTGCTGTATTGCGATTGCCGGCTTCGCGAAGGCGCAATCGCTGGAAGCCGGGTTCCGAAATCCGCCAGACTGGGCGCGCCCCTGGGTTTACTGGTTCTGGCTGAACGGCAACATCACGGGCGAAGGCATTACTGCCGACCTCGAAGCCATGCAGCGCGTGGGCATCGGTGGTGTGCTTATCATGGAGGTGGACCAGGGTGTTCCTCTGGGACCGGTGCCTTTCGCCAGCCCACAGTGGCGTGACCTGTTCACACACGTGGTTGCCGAGGCCCATCGGCTTGGTCTGCAGGTGAACATGAATAACGACGCGGGCTGGTGCGGCAGCGGCGGTCCCTGGGTAACCCCCGATAAAGCCATGCAGAAGCTGGTGTGGACGGAAACACAGGTCACTGGACCCACACATGTCAACATAGTTCTACCACAGCCACAGGCCGTTGCGGGATACTACAGGGATATAGTGGTGCTCGCCTTCCCTGCTCCCACAGTGGATAGTCGCATTCCCGACATTGCGGGCAAGGCAGCTCTCATTCGGCAGGAATTTCTCCTGCCAGCTTCGTACCCGGGAGAGGATGCTTCTGCCACGATCAGATGGAAAAATGTAATAAACCTCACTTCTTATATGCAGGAAAACGGCACACTCACATGGGATGTGCCGGAAGGCAAGTGGACCATCCTGCGCATCGGACATACGCCCACCGGCGCAATGAACGCCCCTTCGCCTACTTCAGGTCGCGGTCTGGAGTGCGATAAGCTGAGTAAGGATGGTATTGAGGCGCATTTCACCGCTTTCATGGCGAACCTCACCGCTGATGTGGGTGAACTAGCTGGCAAGACGCTGGTCGCGACGCACATCGACAGCTGGGAGGTGGGTTCTCAGAATTGGACACCGCGCTTCCGGGAGGAGTTCCGGCGGCGACGCGGTTATGACCCCCTACCCTACCTGCCAGTTATCACCGGCAGGGTAATAGAAAGCCAGGAAGTCTCGGAACGCTTCCTCTGGGACTGGCGGCAGACCGTCTCCGAATTGCTGATTGAAAACTACGCGGGGCACCTTCGTACCCTCGCTCATCGTCACGGCTTGCGCCTGAGTATCGAGGCGTACGGCGATTGCGTTTTCGACGATATGGCTTACGCCGGTCGCGCCGATGAACCGATGGCGGAGTTCTGGACAACGCCTCGTCTGGGAGGCAGCACCACGCTTCCCGCGATGGCATCCGCCGCGCATGTTTACGGCAAGCGTGTGGTGGGTGCAGAGGCGTTTACCGCCGACTCCGCTGAGCGTTGGTTGCATCATCCGGGAAGCATCAAGTCGCTGGGCGACTGGGCGTTCTGTCAGGGTATCAACCGCTTCGTTTTCCACCGCTATGCCCTGCAACCATGGAAAGACCGACGTCCCGGCATGAGCATGGGACCCTGGGGACTGCACTATGAGCGCACGCAAACGTGGTGGGAGTATTCCAAGCCGTGGCACCTTTATCTTGCCCGGTGCCAGTATCTGTTGCAGCAGGGAAAGCCGGTTGCGGACGTGCTTTTTATGGCACCGGAGGGCGCACCCCGCAGCTTTGTTCCGCCTGCATCTGTTAAACAGTCTGGCTACAGCGCGGATGCCTGTCCGGCCGAGGTGGTGTTGCGCGACTTACAAGTTAAAAACGGGCGTCTGGTGCTTCCGCATGGCATGAGTTATCGCGTGCTGGTTCTTCCAGCCGTCGAACGGATGACCCCGCGTCTCCTGCGGCGCATCAAGCAACTGGTGGACGCCGGAGCGGTAGTCATCGCTGAGGCTATGCCCGGAAAGTCTCCCAGTCTATCTGGCTACCCACGTTCCGACGAGGAGGTCAGGACGCTGGCTGCTGAACTCTGGGGCAAGGGCAAGGTCGTCCGGGGCAAATCCGTACAGCAGGTGTTGACCTCGCTGGGAGTACCGCCGGACTTTTATGCCGACCGTCTGCTGGAGTTCACCCATCGGCGGATCGGAACTATGGATGTGTACTTCGTTGCCAATACCAGCGACCGCGCCGTCAGCGCGACCTGTGCTTTCCGCATCTCCGGCAAACGCCCGGAAATCTGGCATCCTGAAACAGGACACATCGAGCAGGTTGCCGTTTACCGTCAGAGCGGACAGATAACGCGGTTGCCCGTGCACCTCAAGCCGTCGGAGTCGGTCTTTGTGGTTTTCAGAAACTCTTCTTCTCGCGACGACCCGATAGTGCAGGTGAGACGCGGAGGGCGCGACGTGTACTTCACCACCGCACCGTCGCCTCGCTTCCACATCCGCAGCGCGTTATGGGGACCTGAGGGCGACCCGGCGCGCACGAAAGATGTGACCGCACAGGTACAGCGCATGGTAGATAGCGGCAGGCAGTCGTTCACGGTCGCCGAGCTGGCATCGGAAGGCGACCCTGCTTTTGGTGTAGTGAAGACCCTCCGGGTGGAGTATGAGGTGGCGGGCAAGGTGTACACAACTTCCGCGATAGACCCGGATACCATCGTCCTGTACCCGCCTCCTGACCGCGAACCACCGTTGCATGTCGAGAAGCTGCCGGACGGAAGGCTGCGTGTGGAAGCTTTTCAACCGGGTGATTACGAACTGCACTTCCGCTCCGGTAAGATGAAGATGCTGAAGGTGCCTGCCCTCCCACCTGCCCTGCCCATCGCCAGCGTGTGGAGAGTACGGTTTACCCCCGGATGGGGTGCGCCGTCGGAAGCGGTCTTTACCAAACTCGTTTCGTGGAGCGAGCACGAACATCCCGGTATCCGCTATTTCTCCGGTACGGCGAGCTATCGTGCGATGCTGCGTATTCCGGCGAGCCTGCCGCTTTCAGGGCAGCGCATCTACCTGGACCTAGGACGCGTCGAGGTAGTCGCATCTGTTCGCGTCAACGGAAAACCTGCCGGTGTGTTGTGGAAAACACCTTATCGGGCGGAGATTACCGAACTTCTTCGCCCCGGTGAGAATCTGATAGAGATACAGGTTACCAACCTCTGGGTGAACCGTATGATTGGCGACGAACATCTGCCGGAAGACAGCAATCGCAACCCGGACGGTACTCTGCGCGAGTGGCCCGCATGGTTGCTGGAAGGGCGTCCAAGTCCTGCAGGACGATACACGTTCACCACATGGAGGTTGTGGGCGAAGGACTCTCCCTTGCAACTTTCGGGACTGCTGGGGCCTGTGCGACTTTACGCTACCAGGTTGTTTACTCTGCGGTAACCGAGACAGCCCGAAACCGCGGTTTCGGGCTGTGTGTTTACTATGCACGAGATGTTTTAGCGTCAGGTGAGGCTCGGCTGCCCAATTCGCTCTCGATGCGCTGAACGATATCTTGCGAGCGCTCGATCAATCGCTGCACTTCGCTGATCTCACTCTGCGCTCGCTCATGGCGCAGGGCAAGGTACGCTGCTATCCCTGCGCCCACCATCGTGGCGACAGCCACTGCCAGCCACAGCCCGAGACGGTTCTTGCCCATCGCAGTCCTCGCTTTCGGGTCACAGCTCGTAACGTTTCTCGCCGCCAGCCTCTTTGGACTTGAAGATGCGCTTCACGAAGGAGATGAGTTCCATCGGGTTGAACGGCTTGGTGAGGTACAGGTCCGCGCCAGACTGCCACCCGCGGAACACGTCTGCGTCCTGTGCTTTCGCAGTCAGCATGATGACGGGCAGGTCGCGCGTCTCCGGGTTCTTGCGCAGGGTTTGCAGCACCTCGAAACCGTCCATATACGGCATCATCACGTCCAGCACTACCAGGTCCGGCTTCTCCGTAGCAACCTTCTCCAGCGCGTCCTTGCCATCAGCGGCGGTCACCACCTCGTATCCATGCCTCTCCAGGTTGACCTGCACGAGGCGACGAATGTGCGGCTCGTCGTCTACCGCGAGAATCTTGTATTTGCGTTCCATCAGTCGCGCCTTTCCTCCTCTATCCTCCCATCAGGCTTGTGTGCCCTCGTGTTCATTCCTTAATCATGCTATCATAGCTGTCGGTAGATTGTCAACAGGTCTGCATAGTATACATATGCATACTATGCCGGATGTTTTGCGCGTGCCACCTGCTGCAACGCTTCGAGGTGTTTCTGTCTGCACTCCGTAAGCGTTGGTTTCCACGTCGTTTGCAGGAAGCCCAATAACCTCTCCGGCGGTACGTTTTGGACACAGAACTGTACGGTACGCCCGAAGTTCACATCGTTCGACCAGTTGCTGCCGGTCGGTATCTGCTCGAAGCCGTGTTGCGCCAGTTCGATATACGCGCGTACGGCGACATCCTGCGGGTCAAACTCGTCGCCGTAATACCAGTTGCTCTGCAGCACCGAACGCGGCATATTTTGCAGAAAAGCTTCCGGGTGATGCCAGTAATAATCCGACCATATCCATGCCCGCACGCCATGCCGTTCCACTTGCTCCACCAGAAAGCGAAAATCCTCCCACCAGAGTTCGTGCTGCCGAACGACCGCATAGGCGTAGTGCCGCTGATGCTCCCATGTCTCCTCATCCATACCCAGATGGAAGAAGCGAGGCTGTTCGAACAGATCGATAACCTCCTCAATCAGGTCCCGGCACACAGCATAATATCGCGGCGTGGAGACACAACGGGAGTACTCGCCCATCCAGGCATCATGTGCAGTGGAGAAATTGAGTTTAGGGACGGGCTCCAGCCCTCTTTCTCGAAGGCGTTTCAGTTCTTCCTTCAGCCTTGCGGTACTCCATGCACCCTGCACGGCGATCTCGGGATGAGAACGATACTGCACCCCATCGCCAAGGTCTATAACCACCATATTTACTCCGCCACGAGGCATCTCATCCAGCAGCTCGTTCCACAATCCTTCATCGAAACGCAGGGCGGGCTGGTATGTACCGTAGTCTTCCCACTCTGGTGCCTTACGGTCGCACCACATATTGAAGCTCAGGTGCACCAGGTAAGCCCAGATGGTGCGCTGATTGCTCACCGACAACAGCTCCTCCTCTCCCTGCACATACTCGCCTATGGCTTCGCCAGAGATGAGTGCTTCTCCTGCTGATGCAGGAACAAAGCGCAACTTTGCTGAAGTACTAAAACGCTTAAGTAATCCATCTGAATGGTTAAGGAGGTTCGCCGTGAATAGAAGAAGCTGCCTGGTACCCCTTCTGCTCGTGGCAGTAGTGGGTTGCTACGCGCAGTCCCCTACCCCGCGCCAGCCCGCGCAACCGGGGCTGGTATGGGTATGGTGGGAAGGCGAGAAGCCTTCAGCGACCAACTTTCCCGAACGTCACTCCTTTGAACTTGCCAATCCGCAAGAGGCAAGCGTGCTGTCTGAAAGCAGGTGGATTGGCGCAGACGGCAATTACGGCGGCAAGACCCTGTTTCTGGAATACGAAGTGAAGGTGCCGCAGAGCGGCAACTACTTCTTCTTCGCCCGCAAGTTCTGGAAGCATGGTCCCTTCCGCTGGCGATTCGATGACCAGGAGTGGCAGATATGTGGACGCGATGTATCGCTGCTGGACGAAGCCCCGTTACGGCAGTTCGTGGTAGCAAACTGGGTGTCTCTCGGGCAGGTGAATCTATCGGCTGGAACCCATCGGTTGCGCGTCGAGGTGTTGCAAAACGAGGGCGCGGTCTGCTTTGACGCCTTCCTGCTGACCAACCGCTATATCATCCCACGCGGCAAACTGAAGCCGAACGAAAAATACAATCTCAGCATGGATGGATGGTTTGCCTTTGAGCCTGCACCGGATGACTTCCGCCCATCGCCCATCGACCTGCGCTTCTTGAACGAGAAGGTCGCGGGCGAAAACGGCTGGATCGTGGTCAAAAATGGGCGGTTTCTGCATAGCAAGACCGGCAAACCCGTGCGCTTCTGGGCGGTCAATGTCGGTCCCGACATCATCCGCATGGACAGGGCGTCGGTGGATTATCTGGCGCGCCACCTGGCGAAATACGGAGTGAACATGGTGCGGCTGCATGGAGGCATCTGGCAGGAGAACGACTACACGAAGGTGGACAGGGAGTATCTGGACAAGTACTTCTACTTCATCGCCGCGATGAAGCGGGAAGGCATCTACGTTACCCTGTCGATTTATTTCCCCCTGTGGTTGCGGTTCACGCCGCAGGACGGCTACGGGGACTACAACTACCAGCATCCTTTCGCCATGCCGTTTTTCAACAAGCGATTTCAGGAGGTCTACAAGAGCTGGTGGCGCGCGCTGATGACCACACGCAATCCGTACACAGGCGTCGCGCTGAAGGATGACCCAGCGGTGGCGATGGTGGAGTTGATGAATGAAGACTCTTACTTCTTCTGGACATTCACCCCCTACCAGAACATCCCGGCTCAGCAGATGGAGATACTGGAAAAGGAGTTCGGCAACTGGCTGAAGGCGAAGTATGGATCGCTGGGCGCAGCGTTTGCGGCGTGGGGTGGCGACCGCATCCGCGGAGACGATGAAGCGGCAGGGCGCGCCGGATTCATGGGCTTGTGGGAAATGTTTAACCAGCGCAACAAGCGCGCGCAGGACACCGCCGAGTTCCTCGCCAAACACCAGCGCGCCTGGTTCGACGGCATGCGTGATTACCTGAAGAAGGAGCTGGGTTACAAAGGGCTGGTGCAGGCTTCCAACTGGATTACCGCCAGCGCGCAGATACTGGGTCCGCTGGACAAGTGGAGCAACGCCGGGTGCGATTACATGGACCGACACGGCTACTTTGGCGGGCCGCATGAGGGCGAGCGCGCAGGATGGTCTCTGAACGTTGGCGACCTGTACGACGACGCCTGCGCCCTCACCGAAGTGGCGAAAGGTTCCCTGCCGCTGATGGATGTCATCTACAACGGTCTGCCTTCCATCATCAGCGAGGTGAACTGGACTCCACCCAACCGATTCCGTGCAGACTTCCCCTTCCTGTTCGCCACCTATGGAATACTTCAGGGCACGGATGGCGTGTACTTCTTCGCCATCGCCGGACCCTCGTGGCAGCAGGTATTGAGCAAGTTTTCCATCCAGACTCCAGTGGTAATGGGACAGTTTCCCGCCAATGCGCTGGTATACCGGCTGGGGCTGGTGCAGGAAGGTCCCGTCGTGGTGGAGGCGAACCTGAAGATGGCAGACCTTTTCGCCCTGAAGGGCGCGCCCGTCTCTCAGCCGATGAACCTCGACGAACTGCGTGCGAAGGACATCCCGGCCGGGCAAACCGCTCAGGTACAGCAGCTGGAGGCGATAGACCCCCTCGTCCATCTGGTCGGCAAGGTACAGATGAACTTCGTGGAGGGCGATACACCGTCACGAATCGCAAACCTCTCCCGCTACATCGACCGCACCAAAGGCGTTGTGCGCAGCGCGACGGGCGAGCTCACATGGGATTACCAGTGGGGGCTGGTTACGGTGAACGCTCCCAAAGCGCAGGGTGCTTGCGGCTTCCTGCAGAAGACAGGCACCGTGAGCCTGCGCGATGTCAGCATCAGCGCACAGATGGACTACGGCACGGTGTTGCTGGTGCCGCTGGATGGGCAACCTTTGCGCACTTCGCGGAAGATGCTCCTGCAGGTGATGAGCGAGGATACCAACTACGGCTGGAGCGCGCCTGGTAGCGGCAAAAGAGCCATCCAGAGTCTTGGTACCGCGCCGATTAACGTCCGGCGGTTCGCAGGTACGGTTACTCTCAACCGTCCCGATGCCAGCAAGATGAAAGTAACTCCTCTGGATGCAAACGGCCATCCGGCAGGCAAAGCGTCGACGGGAGGCAAAGTCACTCTGCAGCCCACGGTGATGTATTACCTGATTGAACGATAGCTTGCGAATGGGATATAATACGGGCGGAGGTGAGCCGCATGGCAACGCTGACGCAAGCGTCCTCCGCCCGTCCTCTGCCCGAAGGAAAAATCTCCTACGAGCAGTTCCTGGAGTGGCTGGACGAAGACACCTGGGCGGAGTGGGTGAACGGTGAGGTTATTCTCATGAGCCCTGTGAGCGATGAACATCAAGCAGTAGTGAACTATCTCACGACGCTACTCCTCTTTCACACGCTCGAGACCCGTGCTGGCAGAGTACTTACCGAGCCTTTCCAGATGAAGAGCGGTCCCAACCTGCCCGGTCGTTCACCAGACATTCTCTTCGTCTCCGCCGAGCGACAACATCTCATCCAACGGCACTTCCTGAACGGACCTGCCGACTTGGTGGTGGAGGTTATCAGCCCGGAAAGTCGTGCCCGCGACCGCGGAGAGAAATACTATGAGTATGAGCAGGCAGGCGTGAGGGAGTACTGGATCATCGACCCCGAGCGCAAGCAGGTGGAGTTTTACGTGCTTTCCGAGAAGGGTATCTATCAACCGGCCTTTGTGGGACAGGAAGGCGAGTACCACTCTGTTGCGATAGAAGGCTTCTGGCTTCGAGTCGAGTGGCTGTGGGAACGTCCCCCAATGATGGAGGTCATCAAAGTATGGGGTTGGGTTTGACGCCACTAATCCTGATACCCCCTTGCTCCTATCTTCTCCACCGGTATGGGTTTGAAGCCGAGCCGGTATGCTGGTGAGTCCGGCTGCAGACGATAGTCATCCTTGTCTGGTGCAACGAACATGGGGTCGGCAACCACCGAGTGTGCGTCGAAGCCCGCTTTGATCCAGTCCTCAAAGGTACCAAAGGGCGTGATACGCCGACTTATTGTGCGCAAATCTGCTCCGCGCAGCCAGTACAGGTTATAGTCCCATTCGCTAAAGCGGTCGCGCCGACTGTCCCATGAGAAGATGAGCGATGCTTCGGGTTTTGAGTAGACCACAATGTTCCGCACGAAGCGGTTGCCCTGCATGAACTCATCGCGCGGTTGCAGGCGAATTTGCTCTACTGAGGCGTCCACGAAGATGTTGTTCTCGAACAGGTTGTTTTTGCCTCCGTGTACGCAGATGCCCCCGTTCACCGTACGCGCCACGACGTTGCCATACACCGTCGTGCCGCTGCTGTAGTCGTCCAGATAGATGCCCCAGGTGAAGTACGGCGTGATGACCTTGCCGTCGGGTGTACTCACCATGCCTACCGAATCCAGTATGAGGTTGTAGCGAATGATGTTTCCGGTGTCCTGCTGGTCTCTGCCCAGTGTCTCTATTGCGCCCGTGTCGTTGGTCTCCAGATTGGTGCGGCGCAGGTCGTTATATTCCACAATGTTGCGGTGAGACTGCCGCGTCTCGTCCAGCGTCTTGAGAGAAATCGCATAGCGCGGAGTATCCCAGATAGTGTTGTGTGCAATACGGTTGTCGCTGCCGGTGATGACGTACACCCCGGCAACGTGTTTGTACACCAGACCCAGCTGCTGCATTACGTTGCCTGCGATGAGGTTATGGCGTGGCTGCGAACGGTTATCGCCAACGAGAATAACACCCCCCTGCCCTGCTTCCTCCACGCGGTTCTTCACAAACTGCACGCGATGGCTCTGTTCCTCCAGCCGAAGCGCGTAACCGCCCACACGGCGGAACCTGCAATCTTTGACCAGACAATCACGCGCCCCCGACATCCATATCACCGCGTCGGCAGGCATGTAGTAGTTCGTGGTGAGGGTGTAGTCGGTGTCCATAAAAGTGAAGCCGACAAAGCGAAGGTGTTCCACCCAGCGGTTCTGCCCCGGCTCACCCTTCAGCACGATGAGGCGGTCTAACCGTGTCAGCACGGCTGGCTCCACAGGAGGCTTCTCGTTCTCAGAGATGTAGAGCAACTCGCCCGTGCGCTTGTCCAGATACCACTCGTTGGGTGCATCCAGCGCGTCGCGCACGTTTTCAATGAAATAGCGATTGCCGAGCCGTATCTCATCCGTATAACCGTCGGGTGGTAAAATCACCCTTCTGGCGTCGTAGTCGATACGCACAATCGGTGCAATCGCGTTGACCCAGCCCCACGCGGGGAAAATGTGCAACTCTGCCCCTGATACGTCTCGCCAGCGGGGAATATCGCCTTCACGGAAAGACAATACCTCGCGCGAGCCGGGGGGCTGTGGCGTGGCAACGGTCACCTCTTTGCCAATGGCTTCGTCGCAGGCTTCCGCCTGAATCAGCAGTAGGCGCCCGGTTCTGGGCTGTTCCAGACGATACGCGCCCCACCATTCGTAGCCACCGATGGCGGTTTCGGGGTTCCAATCGCTGTCCTGCACCAGCGCCAGTGCGTCCAGGTTCAGCCCGCCGCCCAGCAGGTTCCTCCATCGCAACACACACTCCCCTTTTTCCAGACGCAGCTCCGCCACCATCGACCAGCGAAACGCTCCCCAGCCGCCCGTGTTCGGCAAGTTTCGCAGGGTTACCAGTTGACCGTCGTCCACCTGCAAGGCACACCGACCGCTCATATCCACCGCGTCGCCAGTGTTATCGGCAGCGTACCGCATCCATACTCGATACGTGCCCGACTCGGGAACGCGCACGCGCCAAGCGAGGGTATCGCCAGGATTATGGATATTACCAACTCCCTGCCCAAAGACGCCGCGCTCCCATCGTTCCCCATGAAAGTCGGCGAAGAGCCAGCCGCCAGTGAGAGGGTTTTTCGCATCGAAGTTGGGATGTCGCGCGCGGATTGCCCAGCGATTGCCCACGCGCAGCAGGCGAGGAGTCCAGTCGTCACTTCGCGCTTCGGGTACCCGCGCTGACCAGAGTCGTTTATCCACCCTTCGCCAGCCCGATACAACTCTGCCCCCGCTGAGGATGACCTTGCCTGGCTGTTGCGCACGGTAGGTAATCGGAGACGGACTGGTGCCCGAGTCCTGTGGAGTGAAAACCAGCGGCTCCTTCAGGTAATACACCCCCTGCCCCACGATGACCTCGATCGGCTGCGCGGTGCGGCTGGCTTTGACCTCACGCACCGCTTTCTGCGCGCGTTGCAACGTGGCAAAGGGACCATCCGTGCGGCGGGCGTTCGGTCTGGCAAGCCTGCCCGACCATGCATCGTTGCCATCGGTTGCGACGTAGAAGCGAATGGGTTGCGCGTGCGCCGTCATCAGCGACAAACAGAGCAACAGACACAGTATGAGACTTTTGTCCATCATCGTCCTCTTAGAGAATGTTCGGATAGATAATTTGTCTATCGGACCAACTATAATGCGCCTTCGGTCGAAAGTTGAGCTGACGGCTCCGCTGGACGTGCGACTCGCTGCCAGTGTTCCATCGGCACTTGATAGCGCACGACTCCCTCAATTGGCAGCGGTTTGAGTGCTGCTGCAGGGTTCTGGATGCACTGCAGTTGTGGCTGGTTCGCCGCGGCCGTGACGATGTACAGCCAGTACTCGTCGCCCAGCCGTTGCGCCATCGTCCACTCGTTGGGCGTTAGCACGAGGTCGCCGATGTGGGCGCGCGCCTTGACCTCGATGTAGCGCACGCTGCCGTCGGGCGCTTCGGAGCGGATATCGTAGCCGCGATTCTCGGCGGAGACATCGACGGGAACGCGCCCCTGCTGACGCTCGTACTCCATCGCGACCTGCATCCCGATGGCTTCGATGGCGGCGTCGGCGTGCATCGGGAGGCTGTCCGACGGCGCGGGAACCACTCGCGCCACGCCGAGCAAGCGCGGCGGCACGCGCCGAATCGTGCGCTCGCGCTCGATCTGTGCCTCTAACGCTTGTTTGCGCGCCTCTGCTTCCTCTTTGCGGCGGCGCACATTCGCCACTTCAGGCGCAGGCACCAAGCGTTGTTCGTACTCCAGCAGACGCTGGGTCAACTCCCCGATACGGCGGTTGAGTGAAGCGACGCCATACCTGCGCTTGATCTCCGCCAGTTGCTCGCGATGCGCCCGCAGCTCTTGCTCCAACGGCTCCAGGAGGTGCTGCAGCAGGTAGGTGTGAATGGCGGCTTCATCGGGTGGTTGCGCCTGATACGGCGGCGACACGGCGGGCTGCAAATCCCACAGAATGGACGGGTTGACGCTTTGAGGCGCGCCGCCGTGCGGACAGAAAATCGCCGTTAGCCGCTGTGCGGCGACTTGGTTGTTCCCATCGCGCAGTTCCAAAGCGTAGAAGTAGAGCCAGCGGTCGCGCTTGCCGTCGGGGTCGACGAAGGTCGCGCCCTGCGCCAAAGCGGTCTTGCTCTGCTCCAACAGTTGCTCGACGACCGCCTCCAGCAGGGGGTGTCCTGGCGCGATGAACTCCGCGCCTTGCTCGCGGGCGACCGATTTGTGGAAGGTCAAGCGCTGATAGCTGGGCTGCACCTCGCCGTAGGCGCGCTTGAACGCTTGGGACTGGCGACGCAGCTCGTAGGGTGTATCGAGGCTCCACAGGTGAGGTGGAGGGCGGCGCAAGCGGATATCCAGACGCCGACATGCGCGCTCGAAGAACTGCTCCACATACTCGGGCACGAGACGCTGCTCGCGGGCACGACGCTCCTCGCCCAGAATCGCCTGCATGTCGATGTGGCGCGTGGCTAACGCCTCTTGCGTGGCTTCGCGCACGCGCGCTATGAGTGCCTCGTCGGGGGTCGTGGCAATCTGGCTCACAATTTCGTGCCAGCGCGTGGGGTTCGTAATCGCCTCCACAATCAACTCGCGCAGGCTCTTTTCCAGCAGGTCACCGATGACATCGAACACGCGGTCGGTGCCCATCTGCTGTTGGATGTTCTGCAGCTTCTCAAACAGCGTCGCCAGCACCTCGCCCTCGCGGGTGTCCTCGGCGACAAGGTTGTAGATATGCACCTCGCGGCTTTGCCCGTAGCGATGGATGCGCCCCATGCGCTGTTCCAAGCGGTTCGGGTTCCACGGGATGTCGTAGTTGACCATCAGCGCACAGAACTGCAGGTTAATCCCCTCGCCGCCCGCCTCGGTGGAGACCATGACTTGAGTCTCGTGGCGGAACTCGTGTTCGGCGCGGATGCGTGCGTCCAAGTTCATCCCGCCGTGCAGCTCGGTGACCGCATAGCCCCACTTGCGCAGCTGCCGCACCAGATAGTCGAGCGTGTCGCGCGATTCGGTGAACACGAGCAGTTTCTCGCGCGTGCCGCGCAGGTTGAGTTCGTCCAGCACCTCGCGGAGTTCGTTCAGTTTCGTTTCAATCTCTTGCTTTTCTGCTTGACGCGCAAGCTGCACCAGATCGTTGAGGGTTTCGATTTCACGCCTCAGCTCTGCCTGCGTGGCAGCGTTGGTGAGCTTTTCCAGCAGTTCGTCTTCCAGCTGCACGCGCTCTTGCTCTTCCAACTCCTCCAGTTCGTCTTCATCGAGGAACAGCACCCCTTGCCCCTGCTCAGTGAATCGCGCGCCCAGCTCCAGAAACTTTTGCAGGCGGTCGCGGCGTCGCTCCAGCGATTTGCGCGCGGCGTAGATGCTGGAGGCGAAGCGTCGCTGCAGCAAAAGCAGCGCGAAGGCGACATTGCGCTTCTCGCCCTGCATCGCGCGCCCGTATTCCTGCTCCACATACTCGGTGAGGCGATTGTAGAGCCGTTTCTCGGCGTCGCTCAGCCGAAAGGTGCGCGTGTAGACACGGCGCGGGGGGAACAGCGGGCGTCCGTGAAAGTCCTTGAGGTCTTCCTTCAGACGGCGCAAAAACAGCGGGTTGTCCTGCTGCTGGATCGACTGGTTGAGCATCTCCACGGTGCCGAAAAAGCCCGGGCGCAACAGGTCCAGAAACAGCCGAAAGTTTTCGGGGTCGCCGCGATGGGGCGTCGCCGTCAGGAACAGTAGTCCGTGTGTCTGCAGCGAGAGCCGCTCGCCCAGCCGATAGCGCGCCGTCTTGTTCGTCTTGGAGCCGTACTGGTACGCCGCCATCTTGTGCGCCTCGTCCACAATCACCAAGTCCCAATGCACCTCCTGCAGCGTCTCCAGCACATCGTCCCGCTTGGCGAAATCGAGTGAGGTAATCACCTGCGCTTGCTCCTCCCACACATTGCGTCCCCAGTGGGTGTCCAGCACGCCCCGATCGATGATGGCGAACGGCTCGCCGAACTTCTCCTTCATCTCGCGCTGCCACTGGTACTTGAGGTGTCCGGGCACAACCAGCAGCGTGCGCTGCACGACTCCGCGATACTTCAGCTCCTTGAGCAGCAGCCCCGCCATGATGGTCTTGCCCGCGCCAGGGTCGTCCGCCAGCAGGAAGCGCACATCGGGCTGGCGCAAAATGTAGTGGTACACCGCCTCGATCTGGTGAGGCAACGGGTCTATTTGCGAGACATTGACCGCGAGCAGCGGGTCGAACAGGTACGCCGCGCGCAGGCGGTGCGCCTCGATGCCCAGAAAGAACAGCTCCGCATCGCCACGAGAGTCGCTCGCCAGCGGCGCAGCGGGGCACAAGGCACGCAGCTCATCTGTTGTGAGGATTTCTTCGTAGTATTGACGCGAGTTGACGCCCACTGCACGCAATAGCCATATCCCATCCCCCCCGTAAGGCTCCACCTCGATGACCGTGACGGGTTCAGGGTAGCGGCTGGACTCCAGCAATTGCCCCTTGCGTAGCGGCGCGTCCATCGGTTATGCCTTCTCCTCGCGTTCCACTTGACCGAGCTGCCGCGCCGACTCCGACACGCGCATATCGACCACTTGCTTGGGCAGCTCGCCGTCCACCTCGAACTCCAGCGTGAAGGTGAAGCTGCGTCCCGTTTCGACAATCGGCTTGATGACGCTGGAGTAGACCTCCGAGAACTTGTCGGTGGAGAATCGGGCGCGCAGGGCGTAGCGTCGGTAGCTGGGGGCGGGCGTCGGCGCGGAGGCGGGCGTCGCAGGCGGGGGAAGCAGCTCAACGCCGTTCTCGATAACGCGCGAAGGCGTAGGCGTCGCCTCGTCTGTCGCGGGCGCGGTCTGGTCGGACGGCTGCGCAGCAGGCGGCGTGTAGTCGGTGCGCACCGTCGCTCCATACTCACTCTCGCTCAGCGACACAGGCTCCTTGAAGTAGACGCGCTCGCCGATTTGCACGGCGAACAGCCCCTCCTGCACCCCGCGCTGAATCGCGTCCAGCACCACGCGCGGCGACTCCACTATCGGCAGCGAGGGGTACTTGTAGAAAGCGTCCACCACCTCTGCAAGGGGCTTATCGGTATCCGCGCCGACCGCCTTATCGCGCACCAGCTGCGGCGAGACGCGGCTGACCAGCATGTCTTCCTTGCGCAGAAAGTTCACCACGCGCGAGGTGAGCGTCTCCTGCCTGCCCGCCGTCGGGATGCCGAGATTGAACCACTGCACGGCGTTCTCGCGCCAGAGAGCAAGATGCCGATACGCGCTCAGCGCCAACTGCGGCAGGGCGTTCCGTATCTCGCTAATCCGACCGCTGACGGTGTGCTTGTCTTCGTCGCTGAGCGATTGCAGGAGCTTCTGGTCGCGTTGAATCGCCTCCAGCGCGAGCAGCTGTTTGACGCGACGCTGGAGTTGCTCCAGTTCGTTGGCGTCGGGCGCAAGCACAAAGCAAGTGGCGCGGTAGACGCGCGGCTTGTCCCCCGCGCGCGTGAGCAACTCCCCCACGAACGCCTCCGTCTCGGACCTGCCGAAGAGATGTTCAGGCGCCAGTACGATGAGCTTCAGCTCCTTTGTGTCGGGGATGTCGCCGGAATTATTCGGGAACGCCAGCGGCGTCAGGCTCTCGCGTCCTATGCGCGCCTGAACCTCGTCGCGCACGCGCTGTGCTAAGTCGTGGGCGCGCACCTGCTCCTCTTTCTCCAGCAGCACCTTGTTCAGGTTGGGCGTGAGCCGAAAGGCGTACAGCCCGCTCTCGGAGTGGAGGTACCAGAGCTTCTGGGTGAGTTTGTGCAGCGCGTCGCCAATCACGGCGGGGGGCAGGTTCGGGCGCAGGACTGCCAAGCGCAGCTCAGGCTCCGTGACGCCCACCTGCTCGCCCGCGCTGAATGAGCCGAAAAAGATGGCGGTCGCCAGCCCCGACGCAATGCGCATCGGCGCGTACTCCGCGCCCAGCTGCTGGTCAATCTGCACGGCGTTTGCGCCCGCGCCCGCAATGTCCTGGCTGATGACACCTGCATACGGGTTGCCGATATGCCGCAGCAGCTCCTGCCGAATGGAGGCATATTCCAGATTCAGGTGCGCGGGCAGAATCAGCGGCGTGTTCACTTGACGCTCGTACAGGTCGCGCAGCGCGGAGGCGAGAAACTTCAGCACGCCGCGCGTGCGCTGAAAGCTCGAAAAGGTGCTCCACCGCCGATTGAGCGTGTCGATGACCAGTGGGTGGAACGGGTACGCCAGGCGCATCCGCTCGCGGTAGGCGTCTTGGCGCGCCTCTTCGGGCACATCGGCGCGCTTGTAGAGTTCGAAAAAGGCGTCCACGACGCGGTTCAGCTCGGTGGGGTCAATCACTTCCTGCATCAGGCGTTGGCGCAGCACGCGGAAGAACTCGTCGCCTTCAACGGGGGTGTAGAGTGCCTGCACGCGCCCGAAGATTTGCTCCAGCTGACGCAGGGCGCGTTCACCCTCCTCGCCGTAGGGCGCGCTGCTGGGCAGCGTCGCCACCAGCGCGGCGCGCGGCGAGACGCTCACCGCCTCCGTCAACTGCTGACAGAACGCCAGCACCTGATCCTGAAAGTCTTTTGCTGCCACCAGGTAGACCGCCAGCTCATCGAGCAGGATCAGCGTCGGTTGTTCGCCGAGCATTTGCAGCACGAGGTCGCGTCCGGGCGCGCGGCGGCGGCGGTCGTGTTCCTCCACCAGCGGGTAGACGCCGAGCTGCTCGGCGAGCGCGCCCCACGGCGTCTTGCCGCGAATGGGGTCGGCGTCCTCGCCGACGAAGCAGGCGATGCGCACCTCTGGCAGCGCGTCCAGCCCCGCCCGCTCCACCGTCTGGCGCACTAGCACGGCGTCGGGGAACTGCCTCCCATGCCGAAACAGGTGGTAAAGGCTGATCAGCGCGTGCGTCTTGCCCCCGCCGAACGGCGTCTGGAGCTGAATCACCGAGTCGCCTGTACCCTGCGCCAGCCGTTTCGCTACCGCCGCCAGCAGGTTCACCAGCCCCTGCGTCGGGTAGGTCTGCTGAAAGAACCGCGCGGGGTCGCCATACTCCAGCGGCGCGCGCCCGTGCAGCACATCCGCCAAGTTCGCCGCGAAAATCGCCTCGTCCAACTCGCCACTCAGAATGTCCGCGCGCGGCTTAATCACCTCGTACCATGCCCGCATGGGTGCCTCCATCTGTTATTTTACCGATGTGCAAGTAGTCCTTGCAGGACGCGGCGTTCGCGCTCGCCGTCGGGCAGGAGCTCCGAGATGGCTTGCGCCGTCAGCCAGAAGGCGGGGCGGTTACCGTAGCCTTCGTCGAGCCATTCGCGCAACAGGCTCAGCTGGTTCGCCTCCCACAGCGCCGCTGCCAGCTGAATCGCCTCAATCAGCGCGCTGCGCCCGCGCTCCCGCAGCACATCCCATGCGGCGACCGCATCGTCCTTCCCGCCCTCGCCCTGCTGCATCGCCTCCATCGTGAACTGCTCAATCGTTGTCTTTGGACGTCGAAGCCCCGCATTCCTGCCCACACGCACGCCCCACGCCCGCTCGTAGTGCGCCCGCACGCGCACGCGCTCCTTGTCCTGCTCGATGACCTCGCCCGCGCCCCACACCTGCGTCAGCTCCAGCCCGACGCTGGTCGCCAACTTGCGCGCCTCATCAAACGGCGCCTCCGCGCGCCCGTAAGACCAGCGATAGAGCAGGTAGAAGCGGGTGAGCGCGTCCAGCTCGCTGGCAACGGCTTGCTCGTGTAGCACGCGCCGCAGCGCAAACTCGGCGACCACCTGGCGCACCTCCTGCAAAAACTCGCCCAACGGCACAGGGTCGCCCGACGCTTTCTCCACGCGAGCATAGCGGGTGAAGACCTCCATCGCCGCGCCAATCGCGCTGATGAACATATCCGCCCCACGCACCCCTGCGTCCCAGAACTGCTGCAGGCGGCGCTCCACGCGCTCGCGCGTCTCACGGCGCACCTCGCTCCAGTAGCCCGTTGTCGCGCCTTGACGCTTGCGACAGACCATATAGATGCTGCTCGCCAGTGCAGCCGACTCCTGCGCGCGCAACCGCGCCTGCATCTCGGTGTGGATGGGCCATGCCATCGTGATGCGCAGTCCTGCCTCCGTGAGTGCGCCCAGCACCGTCTCCCACGCTGCGGTGGTCTTGTGCGCGAACACAATCACGGCGATGCCGTTCGGCTTCAGCACGCGGCGGATTTCACGAAACGCCTGCAGAAGCATCGCCTCGAATCGCTCGCGTGCCTTTTGCATATCGCCGCCCACCTTGCTGGCGTCGGCGACCATCTCTTGGGATTTGGGCGTGAGCGGGGTGACGAACAGGTCGGGGTGCAGGTGCCCCACGCTGCGCTTGAGCCACACATAGAAAAAGTCCGAGAGGTCTGCGTAGGGCACATTATCGTAGTAGGGCGGGTCGGTGATGACGGCGTCGAAGAAGTTGTCTTCCCACGGCAGGTCGGTCGCGGAACCGTGTTGAATACTCCCAAGAGTCGTATCTGAGATTGGAGTGCTAACAAGGTTCGATAAGGTTTCCATAACTTGCCCAAACATACTCCGCCAAGTGCCTGTTAGGATGGGAGACAACGGATTAAGCTCTGAGTAATCCTAAGTCATCGGGATTGCCTGTCGTGAGAATGTGTTCTTAGAAAACTCCCACTGTGGATGCCAGGCTGCTAGCGATGTCTCAAAATCGGACATTCGAGAGACTGTTAACGCCAAGTAGGTCGCCACGGCTTTAGCGAATTCGGGGTCGGCGCCCTGCGCCAGCATCTCGGCGTGCGCCCGACGCACCAGGTCAACAAAGGTCACCAACGCCAACTGCTGCCGCGCATTGAACAGGTCGCCCCAACGGGTCAGACCGTAGCGCTGGACTCGAAAACCGAGCGCTTCCAGCGGCGGCAGCGGCTCATCGGGCACCGGCTCCATGCCCCACTCTTCGCGCAGACGGTCGCGCACACGCTGCAGCTCCGCTTGAGCAGCGCGGTAGGCGTCCCCATCCGCTTCGGTCGCCAGCCGATACCGCTTGCCCCGATGATTAGGGTGGTGCAGCACCACGGCAACCATCCGCTGACCCGCCTTGCCCTCCTGGAACAGACGACGGGTCGTCTTGTCGTCTATCACGCCCCCGCACAGGGGACACTCCACATGCGCCCGCGCCACCGTGCCCCGCTCAGGGTCGAAGTCTATCGGTTCGCCCTCCTGACCCACAATCTGGAACGCCACCCGCCTCTGCGCACGCTCAGGCACAATCTTCAGCGCCACCTCTTTCTGGTCTTTCTTTGCCAGCCACAAGTTGGCGGTGAGGGGGATTTCCGCGCCACAGCTGGGGTTCTGGCAGGGCACGGTGCGCATCCAATAGTAGCCGACAGGAATCGAGCCGTCAGGGTCGGGCGGGTAGAAGCGTTCCAGTCGCTTCCGCGCCTCGTGTAGCACCCAGTCGCCCCACGCCTGCACCGCCAGCAACAGGGGCGATGGGGCAGGGACATCCACGAGCAAGGTCGCCTGCGACGGCGCGTCGGATGGTGGCAAGGGCACGCTGGACACCGAGTCGGGCGCGCCAAAGCGCGCCGGGTACTCCAGCACGCAGCGATTGAGCAGCACGGCGATGGGGTTGTAGTCCAGCGCGTAGGTTTCGCAGCCCAGTCGCATCGCCTCCAGCGGGATGCTGCCGCCGCCCGCGAAGGGGTCTAACACGCGCGGGGCGCGCCCACCGAACGCCTCGCGTATCAGGGCGCGCGCCTGCTGTAGTAGGAGCGCACGGCTGTTTGCCTTTGCGTCTTCCCACGGGGCGAGTCGCTCGATGAGTTTCAGGTACTCGTGGCGTTTGATGGGGTTGTCGGGCAGCAGTGCGGCTAAGATGGACGCCCGCGATGCTGCCAGCGGCTTGCGCGACCACCAGATATGCAGCGTGCTGATGTGCCCGTGTCGGATATTCTTCTCCCGCACCGACTCCTGGGAGACTTTCTGCAACGGGAAGTCCACCTCGATAGGACGTGCGTCTTTGTCCGCGCTCGTGTTCGGAGACTCGTCTTTACTCATGTCGGCACTCCTAGCAATGACCTTTCTGTCATGTGATGTTGGCACTCCATTGTCATGCTGAGTGTTAGCGAAGCATCTCAGATTCATCTTTCGGGTGTCACGGGAGTCCACCTCCCCACGGTTCGCTTGTCTGCCATCATCGCCCTAAGCAGCGCTCACATCAGCCAGTTTTCCACTCGCAAATCGGGAATCCGCAGGAAATCGCTATCCGACGTCAACACTGTTAGACCATGCACCAGTGCAGTTGCAGCGATCATCGCGTGAACAGGCGGTAGTGTGAAGCCCTGTTGCTTCGTCAAAGAGCGGATACGTCCATATTCACGTGCGGCAAGGTCATCATAAGCCAACACAGGGAAAAGGCTCAGCAGAATCTCCAATTCGACGATGTTTTCTGCCTGTCGATGACTGGAATACACCATGTGCTATAGCTCTCCAACCACTGGAGTGCACAGATAAACTACGCCATCGAACGACCTAATCCTTTCGGCGAGGCGTTCCTCCCCTCTCCACAGACCACTGACATGGTTGGTGTCCATGAGGTAGCGGCTCATTGTGGTCAGTTGTCTGCAAAGGTTAAAGACGAGCCTGCTTTCTCGACGGCGGCCGTGTCCATCTGTTCAATCTGGTCTTCCAGTCGTTTCAACTCGTCGGCGCAACTGGCAAGTCGTCCAAAGCAGAAGAGTAAAGCCTCGCTGCTGCCGTGTTGGATGGATGCCTGCTTCAAAGTGGTAAAGACATCCCTACTCGACGGCGTCTGATGAGTGCAGCCTTCTTCACGTTCTTCCACCTTTGCGCCACCTCCCTGCAACTCCTATTATATCACCCGTTGCTATAACGCCTCTGCCCCTTCCGCGAGGGTGTCCTTCAGTCGCTGGGCGTCGGCGTGGATTTTGCGTCCCTCCGAGTCGGTGATGTAGAACACGCCCACCGCCTTGCCCGCCCACGTGCTGAGCTTCGCGCTGTGGATGTTCCAGCCCAGCTGCGACAGCGCGCGGCACACCCAGTAAAGCATCCCAATATGCTCGGTGGTGCGCACCTCTATCACCGTGAACTGCTCGGACAGGTCGTGATGCACTACCAGACTGACCAGCTCAGGTGGCGTCTGTTCGTGGCGACGGCGACGTTGGAGCAGTTCCGCTACCGACAACTCGCCCGTAAGCACTGCGACCATATGCTCCTCGATCTCCGCGCGCTTCGAAGGGGGTATCGGGCGACCGCGATAGTCCACCCACAACGTATCCAGGGCAATCTTGATTTCCCCCGAGCGGGTGAACACGTTCGCCGCGTGCACGGCAACCTGTCCCGCGTAAAGAACGCCCGCAATCTTTGCCAGCAAGCCCGGCTCAGGGTCGTCGATAGCACAGACCGTCAGCTCGGTAACCGATGCATCGGGAGCTGTCTGGAATGCCAGCTGGGGTGTGCCCTGTATCGCCTCCTGCACCATCCGGATGTGCAAGCCAATCTGCTCCTGCGGCGTGTTCAGCAGGTAGGTCGCGGGCATCTGGTTCAGGTGGCGAGTGACCAGCTCTTCGGGCAGGTTTTCCAGGCTCAGCTCCTTTGCCAGGCGGCGGCGGAATCTGCCGATGTCAGGCGGTGCGTGATCCACCGCTTCCGATGCCATCAGGAACCGCTCCGCTTTGCGATGCAGTTCTCGCAGGAAGGCGGCCTTTACCTCCGTCCACTGCCCGCTGCCGACCGCATGGGTGTCGGCATACGTCAGGATATACAGCATGTTCAGTCGCTCTACCGTATCCACGATGTGGACAAAATCGCGTATGGTTTCTTCCAGGTTGAGGTCGCGGAGCCGCGAGGTTTCCGCCATTAAGAGGTGATGCCTCACCAGAAACACCAGGTCGGCAATCGCGTCTTCGCTCAGGTACAGCCTTTTGCCCACCTCCTGCGCCATCTGCGCTCCGGCTTCGGCGTGCTCCATGTGTGGGTTCGCCTTGCCCGCATCGTGCAACAGCGCAGCAAGGTACAGTATCTCACGGTGCGGCGTCTCCTGAAAAATGCGCCGGTAATCCGCGTAGTTGGGGTCGGTGATACTGTTCAGCGCATCGACGTTCTCTATCACGCGCAGGGTATGCTCGCCCACGGTGAAGTTATGCGAGGGGTCATACGGGATTAGCGTGCGGGTCGCCTCGAACTCCGGCAGTATCCATCCCAGCACACCCGTGTCTGCCAGTTGGCGCAGGGCGCGTGCCACCCCGCTGGGGGCACGCAGGATGGCAAGAAACGTCTCCGCAAGGTGTTTGGGGTCATGCGTGGTCGGCTTCCGCTGAGCGGTTTGCCTCATCAACCGTTGCAGAGGTGTGCTCAGATTCAGGTCGTACTCCAGTGCTAATCGCACCGCCCACACCATCCATACAGGGTCCTCGCGCTGCAACAGGTTTTGTGCCGGTATCACCTCTTTGCGCTCGCAGTCTAATCCAATGCCCAGCACGTGCCTCCCCTGCTCGACCCGACGGATAACCTCCTCGCAGATTCGGTGTGCGTCTGCGGCGTGAAGGTAGTAATCGTGCATGAACTGTTCCACGGGGGGCGCGTGCTCGCCGGGCTCGTATCCGAGACGAGAGGCGATTTGCTCTTGTTTGGAGGGGGTGAGAACGTCTCGCTGTTCCCCTGCCAGAACATGCAGGTGGTTGCGCACGCGCAGCAGAAACTCGTGCGCCTCCATCAGGCGGTCCGCGTCCTCCGGCGTCAGCCACTCACGGGCTACCAGCTGTTCCCACTCCCCTGCCGTGGGCAGCCCTGCCCATCCGGCTGCCAGCCACCGCACGAGGTGAATATCACGTAGCCCGCCAGCCCCCTCTTTCACGTTCGGCTCCACCAGATAAGGAGTGGTGCCATAACGGGCGCGTACCTGGCGCCGCTCGGCGATTTTGCGGAACAGAAAATCGGTGGGATTGAAGTTTGCCCAGAACTCCTCCAGAAAGCGGGCGAAGATGTGTCGGCTCCCTGTTACCAGTCGGGCATCCACGAGGGTCGTCTGGGTAGTGTGGTCCAGCGTGGCACAGTCCTCAATCAGCCGATAGGCGTAGCCCACCTTCAGATGCCCGTACTCCATCATCACGTGCATCAGCAGACGAAACATTTCGCGGATGATGCGATCGGTAGTGGCGTCGCCGTCGCGCTCCGGGATGAAGGTGATGTCGATATCCGAGTGCGGCGACAGTTCCATGCGCCCGTACCCGCCGGTGGCGGCGACGGCAATCTCCGGGGGCTGTGCGACGTGTGCGCGCTGGACAGCAAGCTGAAACAAACGACGCACCACCGCGTCGGCAAGAGCTGTAAAAGAACGGCAGGTATGCAGTCCATCTTGGTGGGGCTGAATGTGATGCATCAGCTGCTCGCGTTGTTCCGTTATCCACTGCCCTATCTCCCGGGCGTCCTGCATTTCAGCCAGCGCGTGAACCCATTCCTCACGCAGGTGGAGAGCAATGATGCTATCACTGGATGGGGTCGTACAGGCTCCAGCCTGTACCGCGTCAGGCGAATCTTGCTTTTTGGATTTCACACGGCTCATCCCTTACTCCAACCGCCACAGAATAAACAGTCCGCCAGCGGCGAACAGCACGTTGGGCGCCCATGCGGCAACCGCCGGAGGCAAAAACCCCTGATTGCCCAGCAATCGCGCCAGCAGCAGGGTATTCCAGAACAGGAATACGAGAATAATCGCCAGCAACACTCCCATGAAGCTGCCCGCACGGGCGAAGGTCAACGCCAGAGGCGCGCTGCACAGAGCAAACACCGCGCACGCAAAAGGGATGGAATACTTGAAGTAGTATCCTACCCACAGCCGCGTGGCTGGCATCCCTGCCTTCTCCAGCTCCTGTGCCTGACGACGCAGTTCCGCTGCGTTGGTTTCCTCCGGTGTCGGCGGGCTGAGCAGTTCCTCCAGCGCCACCCGTAAGTTGATGGTAATCTCCCCGGCAGCGCGGGCATCAATGGCAAACCCATCCCTGCCGTAGATATGCACATGCGCGTTGTAGAAACGCCATGTCCCGTCGTCGTACACCGCGCGAGGAGCCAAAATCGTCCGCGCATAGCCGGATACGGGCATCTCCCACACCTGAACATCTCGCAACTCGGCGCGGTTGTCCTTGACGCTCTCCACCAGGCCAATGTAGAAGGCATAATCGCTCACTTTGAAAACCACGTTGGAACGGAACATCGGCGCCGTCTGCATCAGGAAGATGCGGTCTCGCACACGGCGGAACTGTCGTTCTGCCTGCGGCACCACCGATTCCTCAAGCCAGAAGTTTACCACAGAAATCACCAATCCCGCCACCAGCAGGGGCAGGAAAATACGCCAGAGGCTCGCGCCCGCGTTGCGCAGTACAACAATCTCGGAGTCCCTCGCCAGCCGATTCACCGCCAGCGACACCGACAGCGCCGTTGCGACCGGCAGAGTCAGCACCAGCAAGAAGGGGGTATGATAGACAATCATCTGCGCGACGGCAACCACCGGTACGCCTTTGGCAAACAGCACTTCGGCATAAAAAAACAGCATGTTGCCAATCAGCATCAGCACCACAGCCAGCGTGCCCGCCAAGAAGGGCACCAGCAGCTCGGATAGCAACATGCGGTCTATGAGTTTCATTCTTCCACGCGAATGGTGCTACACACGTCCATCACGACGGGTAGACGTCGGATTTCGGCGGTCGCATGGCGTATCGCGCCCTCCTGCGTGCGGTGCGTAATCCACACAATCTCCGCCTCTTGCGGGTTAATCTGTCTTTGCACCACCGAGGAGATGCTGATGTGGTGAATGCCAAACACCCCGGCGACCTGCGCCAGTACGTTTGGACGGTCCTGCACGCGCATCCGGACGTAATAGCTGGTTTCCACCTGCTCGATGGGAATGACGTAACGCTGGTCGAAGCACGTACAGCCCACACGCCCGCTACTACCGAACAGCAAGTTGCGCGACACATCGATGATGTCTCCGACTACTGCGCTGCCCGTAGGCAAACTGCCCGCCCCGCGCCCATAGAACATCACATCGCCCACGGCATCTCCGTGCACCAGAATGGCGTTGTAAACGTCGCGCACACTTGCCAACGGGTGTGAGAGAGGTAAAAGCGCGGGATGTACGCGCACCTGTACCGCTTTGGGCGAGACCTCCTGCGCTATCGCCACCAGTTTGATTGCATATCCCAGCCGGTTCGCCCACTCCATGTCGGTGCGGGTGATTTTGGCAATACCCTCGCAATACACGTCGTCCACCTTCACACGGGCAGTAAAGGCGATCGATGCCAGGATAGCTATCTTATACTGGGCATCATGTCCGTTCACGTCCGCGCTGGGGTCGGCTTCCGCGTAGCCCTGCGCCTGTGCCTCTTTCAGCGCCTGGTCGAAGTCGGTGCCATCCTCTGCCATCTTCGTGAGGATGTAGTTGGTCGTGCCGTTCACGATTCCCATCACCCGCTCGATACGATTACCTGCCAGCGCGTTTTTCATGGGTTGAATAATCGGGATGCCACCTCCTACGCTTCCCTCGAAGGCAAAGTCCAGATGGCATCTACCCGCCGCCATCATGATGTCCGCGCCCTCTTTGGCAAGCAGTTCCTTGTTCGCGCTGACCACTGGCTTGCCGTTTTCTAACGCGCGCAGCACATACTCCTTGGCGGGATGCACACCGCCAATCAGCTCCACCACAATGTCTACCTGCGGGTCATCGATGACCTCATAGGCATTGTTGGTGAGCAATGAGCGGTCTACAGGCACACGGCGGGGTTTGTTCACGTCCCGCACGGCAATCCGGCGGATTTCCAGACGCGCTCCTATCTTGCGCTCGATGCTTTCGCGGTTGCGCCGAAGCACTTCGACCGTTCCCGAGCCGACCACGCCCAGCCCCAGGATGCCCAGATGGATGACCTCCTTGCTCACGCGCTTACCTCCTCTGGCTCCAGACGAAAGAGCACCGCTCCCTGTTCCACCAGCTGCCCGTTGGAGGCACATATCTCCACCACCCTGCCCGAACGCTCGGCAGGCACTTCGTTAAACACCTTCATGGCTTCAATCAGGCACACGGTTTGTCCCTCTTCGACGAAGTCGCCCACCTCGACATAGGGAGGAGCATCGGGCGAGGTGGCGCGGTAAAATACTCCCGTCATCGGGGCGCACAGTTCAACCAGCGTGGCACTGGCAGGAGTACCAGCAGTTGTGTCCTGTACAACCCCGGATGTCAGGGGGACACCCACCGTTTCCACCGGCGTTGCTTCCCGGCGGATGAAAACACGCAAACCTTCCTCCTGCCATTCCAGTTCCTGCAGATGGTATCGCCTCGCCAGCTTCAACAGGGCTTCGGTTCGCTCTATCTCCTCGGTCACCGCACTCACCTCATGTTACCGATTGCCATCGGGAAAAGTCCCAACGGTTAGAGAGAGGGTGATTTCCTTGCCATTTCTCCACACCTTGATGTTCACACGGTCGCCTGGCTGTCGTTTCATGATTTCCTCCAGCAGCTCCTGCGTCGCGCGTACAGGGCGTTCGCCAAAGGCGCGTATCACGTCGCCCGCACGGAGACCCGCTCTATCCGCCGGGCTATTGGGCACTACCTCTTCGACCGCTACGCCGTTCAGGTCGGGGAGGCGCGCACGCCGCATCAGGGAGGGGCGGACTGCGTCGAAATAGACACCAATCCAGGGTCGTGCCCGCCGCACCGTTCCCCCCTGCACAAGAATGTCGCGCACCACTTTCTTGACGTGGTTGATGGGGATGGCAAAACCGATGCCAATGGAACCGCCGCCGGGCGGAGCTGCAATGGCGGTGTTAATCCCTATCAATTGCCCGTGGATATTCGCCAGAGCGCCGCCAGAGTTGCCCTGGTTGATGGCGGCGTCCGTCTGGATGGCCACCTCCAGATAGCGGTCTCCCTCGACCAACAGCTTGCGCCGATTGAGCGCGCTGATGACTCCCACCGTTACCGTGCTGCCCAAACCCAGCGGGTTACCCACCGCAATCGCCCATTCCCCCACACGCAGCTTATCGGAGTCACCCAGTTCGGCAGTGGGTAGACCTCGCGCGTCGACCTTAATCACGGCGATGTCCGATTGTTCGTCAGCACCCACCGGCTTGCCCAGGTACCGTCTGCCATCAGCCAACGACACCACAATCTCGTCCGCGCCTCGCACTACATGGTGGTTGGTGATGATGTAGCCATCCGGGCTGATAATGACCCCCGAGCCAGAGCCTCGCATTGCCTCTTGCGGACCGAAGAAATCCTCCAGGCGCAGGGAACGTCGGGGACGCATAAACGTATCGATGTTCACCACAGCAGGCTCGATACGTGCGCAGGCTTCCGCGATAGCGTTCGCGCCGGTTACACTACCCACCTGCCGTACGGGGGCATCCAGCGTCGCCAGAACCAGCTGTCGGGAGGACGATGGAGACTGGTACCCCATCCACCGCAGTATCAATGCGCAGGCGGCGAATCCCAGCACGAAAGCGATAACCGTGTTCCATGGTCTGGGCATCATGCCTCACCGCTCTGGTTCGGGCAGCTGGCGCATCAGGCTGACCATCTCTATCGCGCTAATGGCGGCATCACCACCCTTGTTCCCAGCCTTCGTGCCCGCACGTTCAATGGCTTGTTCGATATTGTCAGTGGTCAGCACGCCGAAGGCGATGGGCACACCCGACTCTAACATGCTCTGGGCGATACCCTTTGCCGCCTCCGCCGCGATGTACTCGAAGTGGGGCGTATCCCCGCGGATGACGCAGCCCAGACAGATTACCGCATCGTACCGCTTCGTTCGCGCAAAGCGCGCCGCTACCAGCGGTATTTCCCACGAGCCCGGCACCCACGCTATCTCCACGTCGCGCTCGATGTCCACGCCATGGCGTGCCAACACGTCCAGCGCGCCTCCCAGCAGTTTGGATGTAACAAACTCGTTGAAGCGGCTGACCACAATGGCAAAGCGGTAGCCTGTGGCCACCAGCTGTCCTTCATACATTTTGGGCATGGCAAACCGTACCCTCCGGATTTTGCTCAGTCATTTGTTCTACATCTTCGGGAAGGGTGTGTCCCATCTTCTCCCGCTTGGTGCGCAGGTAGTGTTTGTTGTAAGGAGTAACATCGCCCACAATCGGCACAATTTCCACAATCTTCAGGCCGTACGCCTCCAGCCCGATGCGCTTGGTGGGGTTGTTGGTCATCAGCCGAATTTCTCGCAGACCGAGGTCCGCCAGAATCTGCGCCCCGATGCCATAGTCTCTTTCGTCGGCATGGAAGCCCAGCTCGATGTTGGCATCCACCGTGTCCAGCCCCTCGTCCTGAAGGGCATACGCTCGCAATTTATTCAACAAACCGATACCACGTCCTTCTTGCTGGATATACAGCAAGACCCCACGCCCTTCTTGCGCTATCCTCTGCAGAGCGATTTCCAGCTGGCTTCCGCAATCACAACGCAGCGACTCCAGCAGGTCGCCTGTCAGGCAACTCGAGTGTACCCGCACCAGCGTGGGCTTACCATCGGCAACATCGGCCATCACGAGGGCAACGTATGGGTTGGGGTCGACGGTACACTCGTAGGCGTGGATGGTGAACTCCCCGTAGCGAGTGGGCAGTTTGGCAACCGCCACTTTGTTTACCAGCTTCTCGTATCGCCGGCGGTAACGGATCAGGTCTTCGATGGTCACCAGGCACATACCGAACTTCCTCGCCAGCTCCATCAGCTGTGGCAGGCGTGCCATCGTGCCATCGTCGTTCATAATCTCGCAGATAACACCTGCCGGGTACAGTCCTGCCAGCCGCGCCAGGTCTACTGCCGCCTCCGTATGTCCGGCGCGCCTCAGCACACCTCCTTCCACCGCCCGCAGGGGAAACACATGCCCCGGCTTCTCGAAATCCTCCGGACGGGCACGCGGGTCTACAAACAGTCGAATGGTCTGCGCCCTATCGTGCGCAGAGATGCCCGTGGTCGTCCCGATTCGAGCGTCTATTGGCTCCATCATCGCGGTGCCGTGCCGGGCGTTGTATTTGCTGGTGATCGGCCCGATGCGCAGTTCGTCCAGTCGTTGTGCGGTGGCAGCCAGACATATCAGTCCCCGACCATACTTCGCCATGAAGTTGATGGCTTCAGGCGTGACCTTCTCGGCAGCAATGACAAAATCTCCTTCATTCTCGCGGTCCTCATCGTCGACCACGATAATCATCTCGCCCTGCTTCAGCCGCTCTACGGCTTCTTCAATGGCACAAAAATCGCTCATGACCTCACCTCAGCGCATCGGCTATGTTAATGATACCAGCACCTTCAGGCGCAGTGCAACTTTGGATGTGTCATGCGGTATAGCGAGCAAAAACGCACGTCGATGCATTGACTTTTTTGTAATTGCTTATGCATACTAGGTATACCACATTAGCAAAGGAGGTCGGCACGATGCAACGGCAAAGCATCGGGTGGTTTCCTGTAAGCTGGATGGGTATCCTGTTCCTGGTTGTTGTTTGCACTAATGTGTCCACCGCCCAACACGCGAACCGCCCCAACATGGGTTCCGAGCTGTTCCCGTTCCAGCGGTTATTAGAGATGCGCGATGCGGTGGGGATGCCATCCCTTCCCGGCGATCTGGCTCCCCCTCTGCAGTACCACACCTCGGTGGCGCATACCCGTCCGGAACTTGCGAATCTCGACCGGCCCGTCGGTCCCCAGTATCTGCGGGAAGGACGAGTTTTGGGGGGCGAGGGAGTGGTACAACGAGAACGCCGTGTGCTTTCCTTCGGCACCAAGGGGGAGAAGGCTGCGCTCGGTTTTCTCTGCGGAGACTATGAACCGCCCCCGGGCGAGAAGCTGCAGCCTGCTCTGGCCGCGCTGGTGCAACAACGCGCTCGACAGGGCGTCAACGCACAGAGCACCGTCTATGCGCTCATCCTGCTTAACGATTGGCTGGATGAGACCCTGCAGACATGGCTGGAAGCGCAGGGCGTGCAACTGCTGGGCTTCTATCCCTACAACGCCTATCAGGCACGCATCCCCGCAGACGCCTTACAGGCGGTAGCTTCTCATCCGCAGGTGCGCTGGGTGGGACATCCATACCCTTTGCAGAAGGTTGACCCGGATCTCCTTTTGTTTCTCGGAGACAGGTCTGGAGAGCGCATCTGGCTGTATGTGAACCTGTTTAGCGCGGACGAGACGGCTTGCGACGCTATTGCGAGTCGGGTGGCACAGATGGGTGTGTACGACCCTTCACTGGGGGTGATGACAGTGGTGGCGGATGCCCCTACGGTACACCGCATACTCGATATGGACGCGGTGCTGTTTGTGGAGCCCATCCGTCCCTCACGCGCCCTGCACACCGAGTCGCAAGGGTCTATCAGCGCCGACCTGATATGGTATTACGGGCGCGATGGAGGAGACCCGTTCGTAGGCACCAAGGTCGGAGTGATGGATACCGGCTTGAGCTTCCACCTGGACTTCAGTAACATCTGGAGCAATACGGCTGGTTACAACCGTACCTCCGAAACCTACTGGTGGGACGACGTGCACGGTCATGGCACCCATGTGACGGGTACCTTGCTCGGCGCGGGCAATGCGGCGGCACGATACCGCGGTACGGCACAGGGCTTCCGTGATACCGGTCTGCCCGGCTATAACCTGCTCGTCAGCAAGGTGTTTCGCGGAGACCGCTATGCAGAGGGCGACTCTGTGTACCGCGGGTTGCTGGATATGGCGGCGCTGGACTCAATGGGGAATCGCACGGTGTACTCTCGCCAGGTGTTCAACTTCAGCGGTGGTGCCGCCGGCACAGACCTCAAGGGTACGGACGCCGAGTCCCGCAAGGTGGACGAGATTTTCCGCAAGAGCATTCTACCCGTTATCGCCGCCGGCAACGAAGGGCCCCGTGAACGCACCATCGCGTCGCCAGGGGTTGCCAAAGGGGCACTGACCGTGGGCGCCATCTATGATGACCTCCCCGGCTACGTGGATCAGGTAACCTACTTCTCTTCACGAGGACCGACCGGTGACTGGCGACGCAAGCCGGACGTGGTGGCGCCCGGTGCCTGGATCGATTCGTGCAGCAACACCGACGATGCGGGATATCTGTACAACTGGACAGGCACCTCCATGGCGGCTCCCCACGTGGCAGGGCTGGCGACCGGCGTCATCGGGCAGTTCGGCAACTACGACCTGTACGCGTGGGTCACGAAAGCCATCATTCTGGCAAACGCCATCCCACTGGGCTACCCTGATGCTCTGGGGCTTGGGAAAGTGGATGCGATGCTCTGTCACTTCGGCGTGGACGGCTGGTGGGAGGTGTACTGGGGTGCAAACTACCGTACCGGCGACGTGCAGTCCAGGGAGTTCGTTCTGCCGTACGACGCCTCGCTGCTGCGCGTCGTGCTGGTCTACCCGGATGCTCCGGCACCCTCCGGAGCCACGACCGCCCTCGTCAACGACCTGGACCTCTACCTCTATGGACCAGGCCGTAGCTGGGGAACCTCCATGCGTGACACCGTAGAGGTCATCGAGATACACGATGCTCCAGCGGGAAACTACCGCATCGACGTTCATACCTATGCACACCGCGATAGCGGAGACCCCTGGCAGAAGTGGGCGGTCGCTGTGCGGGCGGTGTATGGACCGCGTTTCCCGAACATCACGCTGCACCTTTCCACACCGGTGGCTGTACAGCCTTTTACCCCGTTTGATGTCATCGGCACGGCATACGCACACTCCTACGTGGCATCCGGCGTGTACGGAAGCATCAGCCTTCATCCCGCTCTGACGTTGGCTCACATGACCTTCGTCCGTTACGCGCCGGACGGCATGGAAGAGAGCTTCTCCTTCACCGATAGAGATGGCATCAATCAGGGAAACATCCCTGCCGGATTTTACAGGCAACTAATCTGGAATGTAACCGCTTTTGACGAAGGGGCGCTCGACATCACCTACAACGTGGCGTCCGTCAACGGCGGTATCGCCTACACAACGAACCTGGTCATCGTGGATGGAACCCCGCCCGGTGACTGGCAGAACGGCCCCTCCGGCTGGGACGCCGGTTACGGGCTATTCCAAATCAGGGTGCGCGACGCCGTTTCCGGGCTGCTCTCCAGCGGCGCCTACTACTGGTACTGGACGCCGGAGTTAGGCACCGTCGGTCCGCTTTCCGCTACCACTTACTTCCCCGACGGTTCGACGAGTCTGGAGTGGGTCTATACGGATTACGTGCCCCTGGTGTCCGAGGCAGCGGTACGGTTCCGCGCCTACGACCGGGCAGGCAACTACTCCGACAGCGAGTGGTTCCCCATCAGACTGGACCCGCACCCGCCTGGCGACTGGCAGGACTTCACCATCACTGGTTTCAGCGCAGATAGACGAAGTGCCTCCTGTACGGTGCGCGTGCGGGATGAACTCTCGGGGCTGAACACCCAAGCGTGCTCCTTTGGTTATTCTACCGACGGAGGCAACACGTGGTCCTTCCACCGTGCACCTACCACAGGAGTTCCGGGCTCGCGTGCGTTCGAAACGCTGACCGCCAGTGAGGTACCCCTGAACCTGCAGGGAAACCCGCCCACGAAGGTGATGTTCATAGCAACTGATGTCGCGGGTCATGTCGCCGAAAGCCCAGTCTACACCATTCCTGCAAGCACCAAACAGGTATCCGGCACGATGGACTTGCAACAGTTTATCGGATACCCTTCCGGTTTGACGGCTACCATCGACATTCGCCTGCCGGGAAGCACCAGCCCGCTGGAGACACACTTCCTCAGCCTCGATGCCGAGGCACGCTACACCTTGCAGACCACACTTCACGGCACGTACGACATGGCGGCAAAGGTGTCGCACTGGCTGAGGCGTACCAGAACCCAGATTTCCCTCACGGGCGACGTTACTGTGGACTTCTACACCGTGATGAACGGTGACGTGGATGGTGATAACGAGGTCACCCTGTTCGACTTCGGTCAGCTGGTAGGCGCGTTCGGCTCTGTGCCGGGCGATAGCAACTGGAACCCTAACGCAGACCTGGACGGAGATGATGAGGTCAGCCTGTTTGACTTCGGTATTCTCGTGAGCAACTTCGGCGCGATTGGGGACGAGTGAGCGAGCTCCCACCCCTCTGCGAGGGGTGGGAGCCGAACTCTTCTACTCTGCGCTGGCTTGCGGCTGACTGGCTTTGGCGAACTGCCACACCATCCATCCCACCACCGCCAGCCCTATCACCAGCAGCACCACAAAGATGATGAACATGCCCCACTGGGGATTGACCTCCAGCGTGCGGACATCCAGATGGGGTCGCAGGTACATCTCGCGCAGGTTGTGCCGGGTAACAGCCATCAGCGCGACAGCCAGCACGGTCAGCCCCACGGCAGCCGGCAAGTAGCGATTTACCAGCAAAAGCGCAACTACCGCCAGCACCACCCCACTCCACAGCACGACGGTGTGGACTACGTTGCCTCCGATGAAGCTTTGCATCAGGTTGCCCGGCAGGCTGAACAGGAACCACAGCCCTACGGCAAGCTGCAACAGGGTGGCACCGAGAAACCACCGCGAGCCGTAGGCAACCGCCTCCTGCCCCCAGGCGTTTTGCGCCTTCTTCGCCTGTACCCCAAGCAGTGAGATACCCAATCCCGTAACAGCAAAGGCGGCAACCATGAAATGCAGATAGCGCGGGATCAGCGTCGGCTCCGACCAGTTCAGATGCAATCCCGCTGCGCTCATCGCATAGAGAGATGCCCACATGTTCGGGGCGAGATTCAGCGTGGCGTTGTGGGTGTACAGTAACGCCACCAGCAGGATGAAAAGCGCACTCACCCAGGCAATGGGCGTTACCCATTTGCCCAGCCAGTCGGGGCGAAACTGCACCAGATACAACCCGTAGTACGCCAGCAAGACCAGCGCGACGACCGCAAGCCACGGCCACGCCATCAGGATGGACGCTGTGTAGAAAGCTTGACCGTACAGCACCTGTACGAACAGCAAGGGTGCCACGCCCAGTGTAATGGTCAGCGACATGGTCACAGGCAACGCTTTGGACAAACGCCTTGCCAGCTCGGCGTGAAACGGGCTGTTTCTGCCCTTGCGCAGACTGATTGCCATGATTGTCGTGCCGCCGACGAGCAAGTTCATCGCGAGCAAGTGCAGGATGAAGGTGAACACCAGCAACACCTGCAACAACCACGCAGGAGCAGGAAGCCCCGCCGGATCGGGCGGTGGAACAACAACCGGCATCTCGCATTACCTCCTCTACCGACGCGCCGCGGTTTGCTGCGGCGGATTGTTTAAGCTGTATAGCCACTCTACCAGCGCACGGCGTTCCTCATCCGTGCCAAGGAAGGGTGGCATGTAACCCTTCAGCTGGTTCAGGTTTTGTATCTGTATGTCCAGAAAATCCTTTTGCCATCCTTTGACGGCGAACTTGATGCCGTTAAAGCCGTTGACGGTATGGCACGATTGACAGTGGAACCGAAAGACCTTTTCGCCCATCTTGAGAGGGTCGCTTTTTTCCTCGGGCGTGAGCAGCGCCCATTTCGCCGTGCCGAGTACGCCTGTCTCCCAGAGATTCTGCACTTCCTCGGTGCGAATCGCATTGGAGTACATGTAGTCGTAGATGATGTAGGGCTTGCGGATGGCTTCCCTCACCCACTCGGTGAGGCCCGTTGTGACCAGTCCCAACGCCACGATGACAAAAGCAAAGGTCACATGGAACCTCTTGGGGAAAAGGAACGGTCCGATGAACGTGGCCAGGAACACGAAGGCGGAAAAGATAACGCTCGCCGCGGCGAAAAGCGTCACCACCGGTGCGCCGCCCATCGAAATCTCTCGCGCCTGATCGGGAATACGAGAGATATACCAGATACCGCCAATGGGAATAATGGTCATTCCCACCAGAACCCACTTGGAGGCATATTTCACCACGCGCTCGCGCAGCGACTCGTCCGCCACCGCGGAGGCAGTGATTAGCGCGTACAGACCTGCCAGCGCAACAGTGACCGCGGTACGCACCACCAGCGAAGGCAACATCGATGGGTTGAAGAAAGCGTCCACAATGGACCCAGTTTCCGTCCATCTGCCTGTGGTCAGCATAAACGTCAGGATGCCGTTAATCATGAACAGGCTCAACCACGCGCCCACGAAATAAATCCATCCCACGGCAAGGTGCGTGCGGGCGTTGAGCCTGTCCCAACCATAGTAGTAGATGAACGCGGCAAGCAGCTCCACCAGGAAAAACACCCACTCAATCGCCCACGCCCACACGAAGACGTGGATGAGAGCGGAGGTCGCTGTGGGGTGCACCAACCCGATAGCCCACCAGATACCTACTCCGCTGACTGCCCCGAACACCAGCACTACCAGGATAAAAAAGGTACTGTGGCGTTTCAAGTAGTCCAGCAGGGCGGTATCATTCTCACGGCGCGCCTTACGCTCCGTCAGCACGAGGAACAGTCCTGCTCCAATGGCAAAGTGGGACACAAACACGTGCAGGATGGCAATAATGCCGATGAGCATTCCGCCACCCAGTAGAGGAACATCCCAGAATGGGTACTCCATCGCCTTCCTCCCACGACGACAATCATAACCGTTATCATTATATCCTAATCCAGTGAGGTATTTCAATCACCTAAAGTTTTATTGTGGTTTCCAATTTGAAATGTCCTATTTTATTCCCAATTTGAAATGTCACAT